>DATDKO010000426.1:0-2949 GCA_036519935.1 Rubrobacter sp.
GGCCCTGCCTACGAGAAACTGGGCTGGCGCGCCTCGGACCAGCACCCCCTCTACTTCGAGGACTGCCGCGTCCCTGCAGAGAACCTGCTCGGCGAGCGCGGGAAAGGGCTCCCCCAGTTCCTGGCGACACTCGACGCTGGCAGGGTTGCGGTCGCTGCTCTCTCAGTGGGACTTGCGCAGGCCTGTTTCGACGAAGCGCTGGCGCGGGCGCAGCGGCGGGAGCAGTTCGGGCGTTACATATCCGAGTTCCAGGCCATTCAGTTCAAGCTCGCTGACATGGCGATGGAGATAGAGCTCGCCCGCAACTTGGTGCTCAAGGCCGCGTGGCTGAAGGATCAGAAGCGGTCCTTCGGGCGGGAGGCGAGCATGGCCAAGGTGTTCGCCTCCGAGGCCGCCAAGCGGGCCGCGGATAGGGCCGTCCAGATATGGGGTGGCGAGGGCTTTATGGAGACGAGCGCCGTGGCCCGCTACTGGCGGCAGGTCAAGATCAACGAGATAGGGGAGGGCACCAGCGAGATAAACCGCCAGATCATCGCCCGCTCCCTCCTGAAAGAGAGCTCCGCAAAGGCCGAGCTTCTCGCCCAGTAGAATGCCACTCTACGCCCTCAACCTTTTCGACCTTGCAGACAACGATCTGTACCGCCAGTCCTCTCGCCGCACACTCCTCCCGGCATGGTGGCGCATGCCGTAGGTGGTAGCTAACATGCCTCGAAAGGCGAGCCACCCGAACGGGGAAAGATGAGCAGGCTAAGAACCCTCGTGGATGCGAAGAGCGAGGCCTTCGCACAGAGCGCCGAACGTTTCCGGGTGCTTGTGGACGAGCTGCGCGAGATCTCGGCCGAGACCAGACGTGGAGGAGGGGAGAAGGCGCAGAGACGGCACAAGGAACGCGGCAAGCTGCCTGTGCGGGAGAGGATCGAACGCCTCCTCGACCCGGACACGGCCTTTCTGGAGCTCTCGTCCCTGGCGGCCTTCGGTATGTACGACGGAAGGGTTCCCGCGGCGGGGATAGTCACGGGGGTCGGGCGCGTCTCTGGACGAGAGGTGATGGTCGTAGCCAACGACGCGACCGTAAAGGGCGGTACCTATTACCCGATGACCGTCAAGAAACACCTGCGGGCGCAGGAGATAGCCGAGCAGAATTACCTGCCGTGTATCTATCTTGTCGACTCGGGGGGTGCTTTCCTGCCTTTGCAGGACGAAGTCTTCCCCGATCGGGAACACTTCGGGCGCATCTTCTACAACCAGGCGCAGATGAGCGCGAAGGGCATACCCCAGGTCGCCGCGGTGATGGGAAGTTGCACGGCTGGAGGAGCTTACGTCCCTGCCATGAGCGACGAGGTCGTCATAGTCAAGGGGACGGGTACGATCTTCCTCGGTGGTCCTCCCCTTGTTAGAGCCGCAACCGGCGAAGAAGTAACGGCGGACGAGCTCGGCGGCGCGGACGTCCACACCCGCCGATCGGGAGTCGCCGACCACTTCGCGGAGAACGACGAACACGCCCTCGCTATCGTCCGCTCTATCATAGAGAACCTGAACTGGGAGAAGTCTGTACCCTGGACCGTCTCGGAGCCTGAGGAGCCGCTCTACGACCCCGGAGAGCTCTACGGCATCGTCCCGAGTGACTACAGGCAAGGCTATGACGTCAGGGAGGTCATCGCCAGGACGGTAGACGGCAGCCGCCTGCACGAGTTCAAGCCGCTATACGGCGAGACCCTGGTATGTGGCTTCGCCAGGATCATGGGCCACCCCGTCGGCATCCTGGCCAACAACGGCATCCTGTTCTCAGAGAGCGCGCTCAAGGGCGCGCACTTTATAGAGCTGTGTTGCGCTCGCGGCATCCCTCTCGTGTTCCTGCAGAACATCACAGGCTTCATGGTAGGCAGGGAGTACGAGGCCGGCGGTATCGCCAAAGACGGGGCCAAGATGGTAATGGCGGTCGCCAATGCCGGCGTGCCGAAGTACACCGTGATCGTCGGCGGCTCGTTCGGGGCTGGCAACTACGGGATGTGCGGCAGGGCCTACTCGCCGCGCTTTTTGTGGATGTGGCCCAACGCCCGCATCAGCGTTATGGGCGGCCAACAGGCCGCGAACGTCCTTCTCACCGTGCAGGAGGAGGGCCTGCGGCGCGAGGACAAAGAGATGACCGACGAAGAGCGTGAAGATTTCAAAGCCCCGATCCTCGAAAAGTACGAGGATGAAGGTAATCCATACCACTCGACTGCAAGACTCTGGGACGACGGGGTAATAGATCCTGTCGATACTAGAATGGTCCTCGCCCTGGGCCTCTCCGCCGCAAACGCCCCCGCCCAGGAGACGCGCTACGGAATCTTCAGGATGTGAGGATGCGCGCCGCCGTCGTTATCGTGGAGAACGGGCGGGTGGCCCTGATCGAGCGTGTGCGCGACCGGCGCACCTACTTCGTGTTTCCTGGTGGCAGGGTCGAGGGTGGCGAGAGTCCGCAGCAGGCCGCCGTGCGCGAGGCGCACGAAGAGTTGGGCGTTAGCGTAGAGCTTGGAGATCTGATCTCCGTGGCTTACCGTGATGGCCGCGAGCAGCGATACTACCTTGCGAGTATCGTAGGAGGAACGTTCGGCACGGGACACGGTAGGGAGATGATAACGTCGGGGACGACCGCGAAGGGTACCTACAGGCCGGTCTGGGTGGATCTGACCATCCTGACGGAGCTCGACGTGCGGCCTCGGGCGCTCTCCGAAGCGCTGGCTTCCTGGACCGGTGACGGAGAGATAGGTTGGATAGGAGAATTCAGGTAATGACGCTACGCAGAGATTGGGGTACCGATGCCTGACTCGTTGAAGGTGACCAGGAGTGGCCCTTTGGCGACCGTGACAATGAACAGGCCCGATTCACACAACGCGCTGAACGCGGCGCTCATAGAGGAGTTGACGCGCTGCTTCGAGGAGATCTCCGATGACGCTCGGGCGCGGG
>DATDKO010000427.1:0-10861 GCA_036519935.1 Rubrobacter sp.
TCCGTTTCGCAGGCAAGGTGCCTGGGGACTTCTGGCTTATGTTCTGGCCTTTCGCCGTTTTCTCGGCGCTCGCGTTCGTGCTGCTCCTGAACGGGAACGGGGTGTACCAGAGCATCCTACGCTACACGGGCATCTACCAGGGCGTCCGCGTGTTGAGCGCTACGGCCATGGCAGCCGGCGGGCTATTCATCGCCGTATTCGCGATAGGTCCCTGGGGCTTCGGCATCATGAAGGAGGTCAACCCCGTTCCGCTCTCCGTTCCACTCATGGGATCGGTGCTCGCCTACGTGCAGCTCGTCGCCGTGCGGCTCTATCCTCGGGTGTTCTACGAGATGTCTCTGAGGGAGGTCGGACGCAGGACGCGGACGGCCATCGTGGGGACGGGAGAGACTGGTGTGGCGCTCGCCGGGCATATCTGGCGCACGTCGGCGGCCGAGACGCAGGTCGTGGGTTTCGTCAGTTCTTCGCCCGCGGAGGTTGGCAGGCACATCGAGGGCGCTTCGGTCCTCGGGGTGGTCGAGGACCTCGAAGGACTCATCGCCCAGCACGGCATAGACCAAGTCATCATAGCCGTGCCCCAAGCAGGGCGAGAGGAGATGGACTGGATCTGGCGCACCTCCATCCGTGCCTCCGCGGAGGTGAAGGTCATGCCCGACCTCGGGGAGTTTCTGGCCGAGGGCGCCATCAAGCTGCGCGAACTTCAGATCGAAGACCTCCTCGGACGCGAGCCTGTGGACATAGACCTCGACGCCCTCTCCGACTATATCAACAGTAAGCGGGTCCTCGTGACAGGCGCGGGAGGCTCCATCGGCAAGGAGCTCTCACGTCAGATCTCACGCCTCGGCCCAGCGAAACTGGTCCTGCTTGACCGGGACGAGAGCGGCCTTTACTATCTGAACACGGAGCTGAGGCGCGAGGACTTCTACGACACGGAGGTCTTCGTCGGCGACGTCACGCACTCGGAGCGCGTCAGCTTCGCCTTCGAGACCTTCAGGCCACAACTCGTCTTCCACGCGGCCGCCTACAAACACGTCCCCATGATGGAGCAGCAGGCGACCGAGGCCATCGTCAACAACGTCCTCGGCACCCTCAACGTCGCCCGTGCGGCGGGGGCCTACGGGACGAGCAAGTTCATCAACGTCTCGACCGACAAGGCCGTAAGTCCCGCCAACGTGATGGGCGCGACCAAGCGCCTGGCCGAGATGGTCGTTAGGGAACTCTCCTTGGAGTACCCCGAGACGATCTACGCCTCTGTCCGCTTCGGGAACGTGCTTGGCAGCCGCGGCTCCGTCGTTCCGACGTTCCGCCAGCAGATAGAGGCCGGCGGCCCCGTAACGGTCACACACCCTGACATGATCCGGTACTTTATGACCATCCCCGAGGCTGTCTCCCTGATCCTGCAGGCCGGGGCGATGGCCGAGGGCTACGGCACCTACGTCCTCGAGATGGGCCGCCCCGTCGCCATCACCGACCTGGCACGGAAGATGATCGAGATAATGGGCGCGCCGAACCTCACGATAAAGTTCGTCGGCCTGCGCCCCGGCGAGAAGCTGAAAGAGGAGCTCTCGGAGGAGGGGGAACAAAGGGACACCACAGCCCATCCGATGGTCTTCAGGCTTTCCTCGGAGAACGTGAGCCCGCCCGATGACTCGAACCTCTCTGAACTCATCGATGTTATGGTCTTTCATGCCCGCGGCCAGGAGGGAGGGAGGGCCCTCCAACTTCTGCGCCAGGCCGTCCCCAACTACTCGGCCGTGGATCTGCCCGAAGTCACGGAGAGCAGGCTGGATCAGCATTTCAGCTAGTCAGCACCCTCCGGCTTCGCCTCAGCGTGCGCCTGCGCGAGACCTTGCTGACAAGCTGAATGCGAGGGCCTAAGGCCCGAAGCGCCGTGCTGACAAGCTGCCTTCAGGCAGCGTGCTTTCTGCCCTTGATGCCGAGGTAGGCAAGGTAGACGCCAATGGCGAGCCCTATCACGACGAGCGAGAAGTGTACGGCAGGGGCGACCAGCGTACCCGCACGGAACTCAGCCAGGAAGGTAAAAACCCTCGTACCCCACGTGAGGAGCATGTAGATACCTATCGCAAGTAAGATGTTCGCGGTGCGCCTGCTGAGCTTCATGGGCGTCAGGGAGTGTACCAGAACGGCCCTCTCCGAACTAGCAACATAAAGGCGCAAAGGTTATACTGGCTGTAATAATTGGACAGAGCTTGTAACAGTAAATATCTGATGTATAGAGTATTCGGAGGGAAAGATCTTGGCTGAGTTAGTGCAGCGCAATCTCGACGAGGTAAAGGCGCTCAGCAGGGATGAGGCTGTCGAGATCATGCGCCAGGCCGGCATCGTCGGGGCAGGAGGCGGTGGTTTCCCGACCTACTTCAAGTGGAAGAACCCGCAACCGAACCTGATCGTGAACTGCACCGAGTCGGAGCCGGGTTACTGGGCCGACAAGGTGCTCCACAGGGAGTACTTCGACGAGTTTCTCGAGCTCTTCGATGTGATGAAGACGATCTTCGGGATCGAGAGAGTAATTTTGGGCGTGCACTTCAAGGACGAGGAGTGGTTCTCCCGCTACGACGAGAACACGGACGGTCTCTACGAGGTCGTACACGTACCTGACAAGTACTCGATGGGCGAGGAGAAGACGCTCATCAAGAACATCTTCAACGACGACAAGGGAAAGTGGGTGCCGCGCCGCGTAGAGTTGCCTGACGGCAACAAGCGTCCCGGGCTTCCGCTCGACGCAGGGCACATCGTCAACAACTCCGAGACGCTCCTGAACATCTACAACGCGTTCTTCCTCGGCAAGCCGGTAACGACCAAATACCTCCAGGTCTTCGGCCCCGATCTCGAGCTCGAGCTCTTCGAGGCGCCGCTCGGGTCTTCCGCCACGGAGCTCTTGAAACTATCTGGCGTGGACGTCGAGGCCGAAGCCGGCAACCTCTGCGTCATCGACGGCGGGCCCTACCTGAACGAGATGGGGATAGAGTCGCTAGGCGAGAGTGACGCCTACGTCAGGCGCACCACGAACGGCGTCCTCGTCATCCCCAAGGGCGTCGCCTCCAAGGAGTACGCGAACATCAAGACCAGGCGCCCCGAGGGCGTTACCTCGCTGGTGGGCAAGGTCAGCGGGGTAAGCATCCCGCTCGGTGGTAGGTTCCTCAAGCCTGCTACCGCGCTCGTCTCCGAAGGGGACGAGGTCTCCTTCGGGCAGAAGATAGGCGAGCCTGTCGATGAGGGCTTCTCTATCGGCGTCTGGTCCGGTATGGACGGTCTCGTCTCCTCCATCGAGGAGGACATAGTCCAGATCTCCGGCGGCGCGGTCCTGAAGGAGGAGGCCAAGGCCGAGACTGAGGCCGAGGCGACGAGGTAGGTTACAGGCCACAGGCTTCAAGAGGGCCTGAGTTTACGCCTCGGTCGTTCTTGGAGCACACTTCCTCGCCGTAGGCGGCAACGTCGAGCGCTATGGCGGGGACGACTTCGCCCTGCCCGAGGACGCCCTCGCCGATGTCGGCGAAACGCTGCGGGAGCCTGTGGGCCGTATCCACTGGGCGGGCACTGAGACAGCGGAGGTCTGGAACGGCTACATGGACGGAGCGATACGCTCCGGCGAGAGGACCGACCGCGAAGTGTTAACCGCCTGAAGGCGCTGCACTAGCGCCTGCGGGTACAGATACCCCGGAAGACGAGAATTCCTGTAACCACCTGATACCTACTCATCTTCCTTACGCGGCAGGAGGTTCTGGGCCTGTCCGTAGAGGCGGGCTCGCAGGTCCTCGAAGGTGATGCCGTTCAGAGACGGCAACTCGAAGTCTTTGAGCATTCGCGTCAGGACGCCGCCGCCGCCGAGCTCGATCCACTCCTCAACCCTCATCTTCGCCAGCGTCTCGACGACCCTGACCCAACGCACCGGGGCGACCATCTGACCCTTGAGCGCCTCCCTGACGGCGTCGGCCTTCGTGAGCACCGCACCATCCATGGCGCTGACTATCGGGACCTGTGGCACGTGGAACTCAACGGAATCGAGGACCCCCCGCATCTTCTCACCGGCCGCCGCTACGTACGGAGAGTGGGCGGCGAAGGAGACGTTCAGCGGGATCTTGCGCCCTCTGATCTTGGAGACGGCGTCCCCGAGGGCGTCACGCAGTCCGGAGACTACTGTCTGGCGAGGTGAGTTGTAGTTGGCGACCACAGGACCCCCAGGCGCGCCGAGCGCCTTCTCGACCTCGGCGGGGTCGGTCCTTAGTATGGCGACCATCCCGCCAGGACACTCTCTGGCCGCCTCGGCAAGGAAGTGGTCGCGCTGCGCCACCAGCCAGAGACCCGTGTCGAAGTCGAAGCAACCGGCCGCGTACGCCGCGCCGTACTCGCCCAGCGAGTGCCCGGCCACCACGTCGGGACGCACCTTCATTGTGCGGCTCTCGTCGGCGTCGCGCGCCGCGCGGACGAAGATCTTGACCTGGTCGGGGATGCGCTCCCCGACGACGCGCTGGATCTCCGGCACCATCTCGGGCGCGGGTTCTGATACTCTGCCCCCCTGCCCCGGAAACACGAACGCTCTCATCTCTACTCGCCAGTCCTCGATAACACTCGGAGGTACAGTCCTACCCTGAAGAAGTAGAGAAACGTTGTACCACAAGAATGCACGTATTAATAGTGCAACGTCGAGCTCCTGGCACGCCTGTTCGTAGATCGTCCCTGTCGATCTCGGGCGCTCGTCCACTGGTTCCATGGGCTATGGTGTCATGATTCGTAGAGTTCCGGGCAGTACGCGCGCCTTGAAGTGGCGGGTGCGCGCAAGCATCTCACCGTCTACGTGCGCCGGTACATCTTCGGAGAGTTCTATCTCGACCTCCCGCGCGCGTGCAGTATGCACCTTCCGACGCTTTGAGAGAGTGCCCCGTAACGCCGCCGGTATGAGCCGCAGAACCTCGGCCCGGCTCACCTCCTCGGACCAGATCACATCGAAGAGACCGTCGTCCAGTACCGCCCCAGGCGCGAGCCGGAACATCGAGCCGTACGTGGTTCCTAGGGCCACAGCGACGAGTATGGTCTTGGCCTCGACGACCTCGCCGTCGATGACGAGCCTGGCCTCGTGGCACCGAAAATCCTTGAGTAACCGCCCGACCGACCACAGGTACCGTCCTGTCCCCCCGAGATACGCAGGCGCCAGGGCGACACCGGCAGCGACCTCGGCATCGAAGCCGATACCGAGGCCGTTGTTGAACGGTACCCCGCCGACCTCTGCCGTATCCACTACTCGAACGTTCCCTCCGACGAGTACCTCCAGCGCCCGCCGGAGACCCGTGCCCACCCCGAGAGCCTTGACGTAGTCGTTGCCGCTACCAGCGGGCAGCACGCCCATGGTCCGGCCCGTTCCGGCGCATGCCGCCGCCACCTCGTGAACCGTCCCGTCTCCACCGACCGCCACTACAGGCACCTCCTCGGGCAGCCCTCGCACGATGCTGCCCGCGTGGCCAGGCCCCTGCGTAACGTGCCAGACAGGCCGCAACCCTCGCTCCTCGAAGAACCGTGAGACGGACGCCCGTAGACCTCCCGCACGTCCCTTGCTGGCCGTCGGGTTGAGTATCAGATGTGCCTCTCCTCCAAAGGAGAACATAGCCGGAAAATACCAGAACAGTAGCCCAGCGGCCCGGCCGAAAGGTCATTCAAGCTCTACTGGAGGCGTAGATTGCGACGAAAGCCGGCACATACCAGCCAGGTCGAAGGAACGGCCCGACGACGGAGTCCGCAGAGACCGGACAACCGTACAGAGACTACTTTGCAGGTAGAATAAGGACCTGGTTTCTCCCGAAGCACTACCGAGGGCCATCCGAAGGTCCCTGCCACTATAGACTTCCGTTTAACATAGAGTTAAAGTCAAGGTACAGAGGGACTTCGTGCTCTTTGTGAGAGTCGCGCAGGGTTGGGAAAGGAGTACAATACTGTTCACATGGTTGACCCGATCGAAGATTGCCTGCACTCGGAAGGCTTGAGGGTTACTTCTGGATCCGAATACTGCTGTCCGGTATGTGAGGAGTGCCTGGATCTCGACGGCGTTGGCCGGTGGGTTCAGGAGGCCGAGAGGAGCCGAGATGAGGCTTACTCTATGGTCGAAGGTGACGGGTTCGGAGAGATAGTACGCCAGGAGTTACAGCGGGAAGTCTACCGGCGACGGAGGGTAATGTATGAGTTAGAGAACGTGCCCCGGGTAGTGACGGCGAGGCCGGAGATGATCCTTATAATTCACGATGCTGTTGAGACTTCTTATGAGTGCCGAATCTTCTACAAGGAGCCGCGACCCGCGGGAGTTGTGGAGCAGGTAAGCGTTGGGGCGGTTCTCGACAGAATCCTGGAGCTTCGCTCCGACCCCGACCCTGTCGTAAGGCTGGTCTCCGAGAAGATCGAGGAGTTTCACGTCTTCCGCTCGAAGCTCTCTGAAGACGGGGAGCCTGCGCCAGAGCGCAGGGTATTCTACGCGAACGAGCTCTGAAACCTCTGAGGCGCTGGCGTACGCGTCCAGCAACGGCTAGAATTGACCGCCAGATGGATACTTACCTAAGAGGCGCGGTCGCGTGAGCGGGAGTACCTTTATAGCCCTGGTCGTCATGATCCTGATCCTGCTCTTCATCATAATGACCATCGGGCCTCTGGTTACCGCCTTCTAGAAGGAGTAGGTCTCGAGGACGGAGTAGGTGACTCCGCCCTCCCTTGGCACGCTCTCCACCAGATCCACGCCCGATACCGTAAAGCGAAGCGCGGGCGGGGAGACGCTTGCGCCGTCGAGCTTCGCGTGGCGGCTCCGCGCCCGGCCGAGGGTCAGGTGGGGCACGTAGGGTCGTTGCTCTCGCCCGAATCCGGCAGGCTCGAGGAGATCGTCTACGCTCAGGGCCACTGCGCGCAGCGGCTCGGACCCTTCTCCGACGCCGGCCCAGAGGATACGGGCCTTCCTCTCGGAGGGGAAGGCCCCGAAGCCCGAGGTCGAGACCTCGAACGGTTCGTGCCTCTCGCGTAGCTGCTCGAGTGCCTGCTCCACCCGGCTCAGGTCATCTTCGGCCACATTGCCCAGGAACTTCAAGGTAATGTGGAGCTTCTCAGGGCCGATGAGACGGAAAGCCTTGCTCGCCGGCACGTCGCGTGCCGCGCGAAACAGAGCTTCCCTGACTCTTTGCGGTGGGAAGACGGCGACGAAGGTTCGCACCGCGATCCTAGTCGGGGCTGGCCTTGCGGCCGGCGGCGGCGCGATTGGCGATCATGGCCGCGGTGGCCCCTGCGCCGACGCCGTTATCCACATTGACGACAGAGAGACCGGGGGAGCAGGTCTGGAGCATGCCGAGGATGGCTGCGGTCCCGTCCCCGCCGAGGCCGTACCCGGTGGAGGTCGGAAGCCCTATCACGGGCACGGCGAGGAGGCCGGAGACCACGCTTGGCAGCGCACCTTCCATCCCGGCGGCAACCACCAGGCAGTCGGGATCGAACGCTCTCAGCTCCTCCAACGGGCCGGCGAGACGATGGACGCCGGCTACCCCGACGTCGTGGAAGCTCATCACGGATGCGCCCATCTCGCCGGCCACGGCGAGCGCCTCCTGGAGGACGGGCAGGTCTGAGGTGCCCGCGCTCAGGGCACCCACGCGGCCTCCGCTCGGTGCCGGCTCGCCGCCACCGATCACCAGGGAGCGTCCGGCCCACCGGAATTGGGTCTCGGGAACCGTTGTGCGAATCCTGGCTTCATGTTCGGGGGTGGGGGCGCTTACGATCACACGCCTGCACGACTCCAGCAGCGTCGCGCAGATACTCGCCACCTGGGCGGGGCTCTTGCCGCGGGCGTAGACGACCTCAGGGACGCCCTTCCTGATGGAGCGCCCGAGGTCGAGGGCGGCGAACTCGTCGAGGTAGCGGACCTCGCCCCTCTTCAGGCGTCCGGCGGCCGACTCTACAGAGAGTTCGCCGCTCGCGACCGCTGCCAGGGTTTTCTCGAGGTCGTCCATGGCCCCCGCTTCCGGGTATAGTAAGCTTGCCAGCGGGTAAGAATCTAGCACGTTCCTACCTTCAGTGGTCATAAGGAGAGCCCTTGACGATAATCGAGTTGGTCCTATCCCTGGTGGCGATACTCGGCGCCGCGATCCTATTCACCAACGCTGTAGAGATCATGGGCGACCGGCTGAACCTCGGGGCGGGGGCCGTAGGGAGCGTGCTCGCGGCCGTCGGCACGGCGTTGCCGGAGACTATGATCCCGCTGGTCGCTATCTTCGGTGCCTTACTCCTTGGCTCGGGCAGCGCCGCAGCAGGCGAGATAGGTATCGGCGCGATCCTGGGTGCGCCTTTCCTGCTCGCGACGCTGGCCCTGTTCATCGTCGGGGCGGCGGCCATAGGCTACAAGGGCCGAAGGGAGACGGGGAGTGAGATCACAGCAGATAGGCAGACCGCCATCCCCGATCTCCTTTTCTTCCTGGTCTGCTTTATCCCGGCCGCAGCGGCGGGCCTCTTACCCTTGCCTCTGCTGCTGAAGATCGGCCTCGCTGTGGCGCTGCTGGTAGCTTACGTCCTCTATGTGGTAAGGACGGTAAAGAAGGGCGGAGAGGCCGAAGAGGATGTCCCCGCCAGGCTCACGCTCTGGCCCTTTAGCTCTCAGGGGCCGACCTGGGCCGTCGCCGCGCAGCTGATCGGGACGATCGCCGTGATGGCCTTCGGCGCCCACCTATTCGTCGGAGCCGTTGAGCATCTCTCCAAGTCCGTAGGGATCCCAGCCGGCCTGATCGCGCTGGTCCTCGCACCTCTGGCGACGGAGCTGCCTGAGAAGTTCAACTCTGTCATCTGGCTCAGGGACAATAAAGACACCCTGGCTATCGGAAACATCACAGGGGCTATGGTCTTCCAGAGCACCATCCCGGTCTCGGTCGGGGTGCTCTTTACGCCCTGGCGACTCGACTTCATCAGCGCCGTCGCGGCCATCTTCGCCATCCTCTCGAGCATAGTCTTCCTCGGGTTCCTGCTGCGCAAGGCCCCACTCAAGGCGTTCTACATGCTCGGCGCCGGATCACTCTACATAGTCTTCGTCGTGACAGCGATCATCGACCTCGCCGGCGGCTGAGTTGGACCGGATCTCGCACTTGTTTTCCCCCTTTCCTGATAAGATAAGCTGCCTGTAGTATGGTTGAGGAGGAAGCCGGGTCAGATGGAATTCATGACGGGAGAGTGGTTTGGCCGGCTCCTTGGGGTGCTGGTTGTGAACCTGATCCTCTCCGGCGACAACGCTGTGGTCATCGCGATGGCGGCCCGCACCCTGGAGGGTGCCAACCGGAAGAAGGCCATCATCTGGGGCGCGGCTGGGGCCGTCGTTCTCAGGCTGCTCTTCGCCGGCGTTATCACCTTGCTGCTGGAGGTGCCTTTTCTGCAGGTGGTGGGAGGATTGCTGCTCGTCTGGATCGCCTGGAAGCTGATCCACGAGGGTGACGGTGAAGGCGACGAGGAGAAGGTAAAGGCTGGTTCGAGCGCCTGGCAGGCGGTCAGGATCATAATCGTGGCCGACGCGGTGATGTCGCTGGACAACGTGATCGCGCTGGTCCAGGCCGCCAGGATCGGGGGCGAGGTCGACATCTCGCTACTCGTCATCGGGCTGGCGACAACGATACCGCTGGTGATCTTCGGGGCCGCGTTGCTGATGTCTCTACTGAACCGTTTCCCTTTCCTTGTCTACGCGGGCGCCGGTCTGCTCATCTACCTGGCTGTGGAGATGCTCTTCGCCGACAAAGTAACCCACCCCTATCTGAAGCATTACGAGAGCATCGAGTGGATCATCGGCATCACCGCGGCCGTCATCTTTATGCTCGTGGCCTGGCTGTGGGCACGAAGATCGAGCAGCGAGGACGCAGGGTAGGGAGCTGCTCTAGCGGTTCAGGAGCCTACCCAGGAGCCTCCTGTTCCTGAGGCGCTCCAGTTCGGAGGAGGTCTCCTCCAGTTCCTGCTCGACTCGGCCTATGTGCTCGATGCGCTCCATGAGCATAAGCCTCTCCTCGGCCGCGGCCCGCAACTCAAGCACCTCTTCCGTCAGGCGCCTGCGCTCCTCGACCGAGCCCTTGAGCTCCTTCTGAAGCCGTGCGTTGGCGGCGCGGATCTCCCCTAGCTGGCCTGACAACCTTCCTACCTCCTCGCGGGCGCTGGCCAGCTCCCTCGCGATGGTCGCCGCTCCGGCCCGGCTCCTCAAGGTCTCCAGTGGGACGTTGCCCCCCGTGTCGGCGAGCTTTCTCGCTTCCCCTTCCGGAACGTCCAGGAAGCGGGCTGCTTCTGAAACAGAGACGGAGGGTTCGGGCATGGATCAGCCCACGTCGGGGTCGGCGCCGGGGGAAGGCTCGGCTTCGTAACCCGCCTCCTCGATGGCACCCTCGATCCTCTCTAGCTCCGCCTCCCCACCCTCGTAGGAGACGGCGATGAGCCCCCTCTCCGAGTCCACTCTCGCGAGGTCCACGAACTCCAGGCGCCTCAGGGCCCGCTCCAGCTTCTCGGACTCCTCTGCGCCCGTAACGTCGTTAACCACGAAAGTTACGTCGGGCATGTTGGCCTCCCTTCGGTCGGCGCTTGTCAGCATTTCAGCTAATCATCTTTCTGTCGAAGCGGCGAGATCATCCCACGGCTACGCCGCTCTCTCAACAACATAAGTTTGGTCCATCCTCGTCCGGTTGTCATCCCAGCCGTTAACCAACCCGTTCTTGCTGAAATGCTGACAAGCCACCTGCAAGGCGGCGTGCTGACATGCTGACAGCTGAACTGCTATTCTGCCGGCTGTTCTCGGGGCCTCACCATGAGCGACAGCTCCCTGTTGCCCCGCAGCACGCGCAGCCTGGCGTCCTGGCCGATGGACGAT
>DATDKO010000428.1:0-4870 GCA_036519935.1 Rubrobacter sp.
GTATCCCCGACTCGTTGAGGATCGTCACTCTACGTTCCTATCTAGCGGAGGTAGGTGCCTGACCTGCTCCACCTCGTCCCCACAGGAGGTACTAGTTTAAGGCGTTGAGGGTGTCCAGCGCCAGTGCCATCATATTATCCACGGCGTTACGCAGTTCATCGTCGCTGATCCTGACTATCTCAGCGCCTATGGTGTCGGAGACGGTCAGCAGGCATCCCGCCCTCACACCGCGCATTGCGGCTATGGTGAAGATCGCCGCAGCCTCCATCTCGACGGCGAGAACCCCGAGGTCGCCCCACAATGTCGCAGGGTCTTCGGTAGGGTCGTAGAACAGGTCGGAGCTGACTACCTGGCCGATGAAAGTCCTTCGCCCCGCGCTCTCTGCCGCATGGTGAGCGGCGTGGACAACGTCGAAGTGGGCCGCCGGGGCGTATGGGACGCCGCGGGTGATCGAGGAGACCGTTCCGTCCTGCGGGGCAGCAGAGGTCGCGACGATGAGATCCCCCAGCCGTAACTCCCTGCTGTACCCTCCGCAGGTGCCGACCCTGAGCAGATTCTTCACCCCGAGCTGTATCAGTTCCTCCGTCACGATGGAGGCGCTCGGGCACCCCATACCCGTGGCCTGAACCGAGACCGGTTTGCCCCTGTAAGTTCCCGTGTAGCCGAGCATCCCGCGCTCTTCGGTCACAAGCTTCGCATCCTCGAAGAAGGTCTCGGCGATGTACTTCGCCCGCAAGGGGTCGCCCGGCAAGAGAACGCTCTCAGCGAAATCTCCAGGCTCCGCGCGCACATGAACAGGGCACATGGTCGACTCCCCTCGGTCGTCTTAGCATTTCATCACGCGCCCTGTCGGGCGCTTGTCAGCATTTCAGCTAGTCAGCTTCCTGGTGCCGGTTCGCTGCCCGTGTAAGGGATCGAACCGCTTGCCTCCATGAGCTACTTCCAGGGGAACCATCCCTCCGCCATTAACAGCCTGGCTGACAAACCGCCAGGCTTCGCCAGGCGGCGTGCTGAAATGCTGAAGTGCTAATTTCACAGGCTATCCAGAATAACAGGGGGAGGCTCCACGGGCTCCTCGGAGATCTCCAAGGCCTCGAGTACGAGGCGCCGAGCCGGCTCCGCTTCGCGTTCGCCGTAGAGGCGGGCTACGGGTTGGCCCTGTTGGAGAGGGTCTCCTGGCTTTACGAGGACTTCGATGCCGGAGCCTGGGTCGATCCTGTCCCCCTTTTGCTTGCGGCCGGCTCCGAGAGCGAGGGCTGCGCTGCCGATGCCCGACGCCCCGAAACGAGCTACGAAACCGCCACGGGGGGACTTTACTTCGCTTACCTCGGCCGAGATGGGGAGGTCTTCAAGGGCGTCTGCGTCGCCGCCCTGGGCCGTGACGAACTCGCGGAACTTCTCGTAGGCTGCACCCGAGGAGAGCGAGTTTTCGACGGCGGCGGCCGCTTCCGGGATGCCTTTTAGTGTCAGGAGACGGGTGGCGACGTGGTTGACTTCGCTCGCGAGGTCGTCGGGGACGGGCTCGTTCTTGAGTAGAAGGACGCTCTCGCGGATTTCCAGGGCGTTGCCGACCGCGCTCCCCAGAGGGTTGTGCATGTCTGTGATCAGGGCCGATGCGTCGATGCCAAGGTCCTCGCTCAGGCGTACTAGTAGCTCGGCCAGCTTACGAGCTTGTTCTGTAGTCTTCATGAATGCTCCGGAGCCCTGCTTCACGTCGTAGAGTAGATGCCCCGCGCCGGTGGCAGCCTTCTTGGAGACGATCGAGGAGCCGATAAGCGGCAGGGAGTCTACCGTGCCCGTCGTGTCGCGGAGGGCGTAGATCTCCCTGTCCGCCGGCGCGAGATCCCCCGCCTCGGTTATGGCGAGCCCTACCCCCTCGACCTGGTTCCTGAATTGCTCATCGGAGAGGTTGCACGAGAAGCCGGGGATAGATTCCAGTTTGTCGATCGTGCCGCCCGACGAGCCGAGGCCCCGCCCCGAGAGCTTGGCTACGGGTGCCCCGCAGGCGGCCACTATGGGGAGCGCAGTGAGGCTCACCTTGTCCCCGACTCCGCCTGTGGAGTGCTTGTCCACGCACTCAGGGAAAGAGTAAGTCTCGCCGGATTCGGCCATCACCCGCGTTAGCGCGAGCGTCTCTCCATAACTCATTCCCTGGATGAAGATCGCCATGAGCAGCGAGGCCATCTGGTAATCGGGCACCTTTCCCCTAGTGTAGCCTTCCACCACGTCCCGGATCAGCCCGTCGGATAGTTCCCCGCCGGACTTCTTGGTCTCTATGGCATCGAGTATCGCGTTCCCTGAGCCCATACGGTTCCTGCCTTGGATCAGCGCTGCCGCCGTGCCATTCTAGCGGGTGGACGAATCTCTGGCTCCCTACACGAAGTTCCTGCCCGGTAGCCCGCCTTTTTCGACTCCGAGCCACGCGGCGACGGAGGCTCCGACATCGGAGAAGCTTTCGCGAATCCCGAGGTCGTGTGGCTCACCGCTGCCGATGACGAGGAGCGGCACCCTCTCGCGGGTGTGGTCGGTTCCTCTGAAAGTAGGGTCGTTGCCGTGGTCTGCGGTGATGATCATGAGGTCTTCTGCGGTTAGCGCATCGAGCAACTCGGGCAGCCGCTCGTCGAAGCGTTGGATGTTTTCGGCCATACCCTCGGGGTCGCGGCGGTGGCCGTAGCTGGCGTCGAAGTCCACGAGGTTTGCGAAGATCAAGCCCGACTCGACATGGCCCAGCGCATCCAGGATGGCATCTACTTTGGCCGCATCGTCGGGCGGGGCGGGCAAGTGCTCGGTTATGCCACGGCCGTCGAAGATGTCCTTGATCTTGCCGACGGCCACGGTCTCGTGGCCTGCGTCCTTTATGCGGTCCAGATAGGTCTTCGAGGGCGGGGTAATGCCGTAGTCGTGGCGGTTCTCGTTTTCGCGGACGTATGCGCCGGGCTCGCGGTGGAAGGGGCGGGCGATGACGCGTTCGACCATGATCTCGCCCTCGCCGATCAGCATCTTGTGTGCCTTCTCGGAAGCCTCGTACAGCTCATCGAGCGGGATCACGCCGGTGTTTGCCGCGATCTGGAAGACGGAGTCAGCGGAGGTATAGAGGATCCAGGCCCCGGTTCGCTCCTGCTCGGAACCCAGTTCCTCGATGATCCTGGTCCCCGAGGCCGGCTTGTTCCCTATGACCCCGCGCCCCGTCTCATTCTCGAAGCGGCGCAGTATTTCTTCTGGGAAGCCCTCCGGATATGTAGGAAGCGGGGCTTCGAGCACGAGGCCCATCATCTCCCAGTGTCCTGCGAGGGTGGCCTTGGCTGCTGATAGCTCGACCATCAGGCCGTGGGAAGCGGCAGGAGAGGCGGAGGGAGCTATGCCTTCTATCTCCTCGATGTTACCGAGCCCGAGGGCCTGTAGGTTCGGCGCCCTGAGCCCGCCGGTGACCCTTGCCGTGTTCGTTAGAGTATTGGCACCCTCGTCGCCAAAATCCGCCGCGTCCGGGGCTTTTCCAGCGCCAAGGCCGTCGAGCACTATCACGACCGCCCTGCGTCCCATGCGTCTCCTTTCCACGTCTGGATCATCTTAGCGCCTTCATCCGTTCGTCGCCGCGCTCCGTAGGGTAAGTAATATCTCTAGACTACGAGACGAGGAGTAGCATGGGCTCCAACTACAAGGTACGAGAGGCGAACGTCGAGGACGCCGCGGAGATCTGCGCTCTCGCCCGCGAACTGGCCGAGACGGTCGGCGACGAACCGCCAACAGAAGAGGCAACCAGGGCGCGGCTCGAGGAGCTCCTGGACGAACCCAGGGTGCGGGTCCTCGTCGCCGAGAACGAGGCTGGGATCGTGGGAGGGGCGAGCTTCTGGATCAAACCCGACCTCGCCCACGGTGACACCGTCGTCGAAGTGCCGATGCTAGTCGTCGCAGAGGATCACAGGCGGGCCGGGGTAGGCAAGCTCCTGATGGAGGAGGTGCGCAACGTCGCTTCCGACAGCGGAGCATCCCAGATCGAACTTGTCGCCACCCGCGCGAACGTAACGGCCCGCGAATTCTACCGCTCCCTTGGCTTCGTCGAGGCCGACGTTGTTTTGCTCGAGTTCGTAGGGTCTCAGGAAGACCCGCCCGAAGAATAACCTTCGTCAGGGTCTGCTTCAGGCGACGCGCGAGAAGTAGTAAGCTGCCCCAAACACGACACCGAGGGCAGCGCAGAAGAGCACGGCCCTCAGCCTTCCGACCTCATGTACCTCCGCGAGCCCGAGCGGCATGATCACGAGCCCTGAATAAGCGGCTCCCAGAGGCCCGAGCATAGGGACTGCGGCCAGGGACAGGTAGAAACCGAGCGGGTACGCCAGGACCCTCCAGGTCACGACGTACCCGTGCCGGCCACTGAGGACGCCGAGATGGTAGAGGCCGGCGAGGAGGAAGGATAGCGGCAGTGGCAGTACGACCGCTACCAGCGTAGGATAGAGTCCCCAGAACAGCAGCCACAGGATCGCGGCAGGGAGGCCGGAGAAGATGAGAAAGAGGGCAGGCGCCCTTATGTCCGGAATCCTTGGCAGCAACTCGAAGAACCTGACCGGGTGCACGAGTAGCATCGCCAGAATCCGCAAGTAGCTGGAGAAAGGCCGCGAGACGTCCCACTCGCTGGCGCCGCCCCTGATCGTGTCCCGCGTGTAGCCGCGCTTCGCCACGCGCGGAGTATACAGAAGGCCACCGGGTAGGGCGCCGTGAGGACGTAGTATTCTGCCCCTGCGATGAATCCTTCCTCGGGTGACAGGATCAAACCTCTCAGGCGGCGGAGCGCGGCTTTGCTCGGAGGGGCGGTCGCGATCTTCGTCGGTATCCTCTACATCGGGACCCTGGCGCCCACGGTCCTGCCTTACGG
>DATDKO010000429.1:0-10816 GCA_036519935.1 Rubrobacter sp.
CGTAAAGGACAGCCCGATCACGAGCAGGAGCAGGATCACGCCGACCACCCAGTTGAGCTCCCGGGGCGCCTTGTAGCCGCCCGAGAAGAACACCTGGCCCATGTGCAACCCGATAAACGCCATCAGGAAGTTCGCCGACCAGTAGTGGATGCCGCGGATAACCTGCCCGAAGTACGCGTCGTTCATGATGTAGCTGACCGAGTTCCACGCGTCGTCCGTGGTCGGTACGTAGTAGAACAGAAGCAGGATGCCCGTCAAAAACTGCAACGTTATGGTGAAGAGCACCGCGCTGCCCAAAGTGTAGAGCCAGGCGCCACGTTTGGGCACGGGCTCATATAGGAAGTGCTCGAGCATGGTTACTATACCAGTACGGTGCTCCATCCAGTCAACGAGGATCTGGCTCGCCTCCGACGTCTGGGTTCTTATCCTGCCGATCATGCTCGAGGCTCCCTCTCTAGACCACGTAGGGTTCTTGCTTGTCCAGGCCAGGCTCTATGTCGAACTTGTGCTTGATGTAGAGTTTGCCGTTCTCCCTGACCTCGGCGTCGATGTAACGGTACATCCCGCGCGGCGGCGGTCCCCCGACCCACCCGCCGTTTATGTCGTAGAGCCCGCCGTGGCAGGGACAGAGGTAGAGTTGCTTCTCGGAAAACCACCGCACGGGACACCCGAGGTGCGCGCAGGAGTTACTGAGGACGTTGAGCCTGCTCATGATCTCTTTGCGCTCGGATTCCGTAAAACCCTCACTCTTCTCATCCAGGATGGCCGGTCGCTCGGGCTTTCCGATTATGTCGCCGTTAGACCCCTGCCTGCCCTGCTCCTTAATCGGGGCCTTCCACGAGAGCCAGACGGCATTATCCAGCTTGTACTTCATGGTCGACTTCCCGGAGTTCGGAAATTCCTTCTGTATGGCCCTCTCCCCGTAGAGCTGTTGTAGGGGGAATTCGACCTTGAAGTGCGAGGGCTCCTCTGCGGAGACCTCAGAGACCGAAGCGACCTCAAGCCAGCCAGACCCCACATCAGATTCGCCCAGCAAGTCGGTCTTGATGACCGGGCTGAGGACGAACGCGACGGGAGGGATGGTCAGTATGACCCCGACTATCGCTCCCATCACACCGAAGCCAAGGAAGTCGCTGCGGGTCATGGGATCTTTCTGTAGCTCCGCCACGCTTCGTCCCTTCTAGGGCCGCCCGAGCCTCACCTGCCGAACCCGGTCGGCGGAGGACTCGGTTGCACCGTGTAACCAGGCTGATTATATACCGTGAAAGGCACCCTCGAATTGGATTTCATGAACCCCATATTCAGCGCGATCACGGCCGCGACGACCCCGGTAGCCAGCAACATGACCCTGTAACCCCTCCCCGGGCTACCGTACCTGAAACGCAGCCTGCCACGCAGGTAGGTTACGAACGCCCCGAACGTGGCGATGACCATAACGAGCAGCGCTATATAGCGCATGTACAGGAAGGGGAACTCGGCCAGCGGCGAGATCGCGTACAGGCCGGCCACCGCAGCCACGAGGCCGAAGAACCGGATCGGTACCCGGCCGGCCTGATCAGGATGCCTCTCCGCCCCGAAGTACATGGCCGCATTGGAGAGCACGATCAACACGACGACCAGGATGAGGTTTATGAGGAGCAGGTTCGAGGTGGCCCCCGAGGTGAGCCGTTCGTAAGCGCCCCCTGCGTCCGCACCGGACACAGGGTTCTCGGGCCGGGAGAATTTGAGCGCGTAGACTATCGTGAAGCCCACAAGCGGCTGCAGCATCAAGAACCCTACGCCCCACGTAAGGCCGACCGAGCTGCTCCAGTCGTAGAAGGCCTTGTCCTCCGAGGTCTTCGAGCGGACGTACATGAAGGAGGCCCACGCCGCGACGGCGAAGGCGGGCCAGGAGAGGTTGGCGAACGTCCTGTGGAGGACCAGCTCCGTGAACATGGGGTTGAAGACGCCCCGCACCGCCGTGCCGAAGCTCTCGATCGTCGAGCCGGAGAGCGGCCTGACGCCCGGTCCGCCCGTCACCATATACGTGTCTATGCCGGTCATGATGACCATCCAGATCCAGATAAAGAAGCCCATTGTGAACCCGAGCGCGATGTGCCGCTTCTTGTTGAGCACGCTGTAGCGGTCCCACTTGTAGTAGTAGGAGTACATCCCCCAGAGCGTCAGGAGCATGGAGAGCATGGCGATGGCGATAGCGTAGAAGAAGTGGGTGAAGAGCGAGGTCGTCACCCGCGGGTAGAGACCGACGAGCAGCACCACGAAGAGAACCGCGAAGGTAGCACCCGTCGAGAACGTGAGCACGTTGAAGCGGGCCATGGAGTGGGCGAGATGATCCATCCGCGGGCTACCCGTGCGCGCTCCCCAGGCCTGCAATACCGGAGCAGCGAGGGCGAACCCGACGAAGAGCTCCGCCCAGAACATGTGCACCAGCATCGTGAGACCCGTGATAAAGCGGACGCCGCCCACGGCCGAGAAGGCGTCTGATAGGTTCAACTGGGCCAGGAGGTGCAGGCTCGATGTGGTCGCTACGCCCACGCTAAAACTCCTATCTAGGCTTCCCCGGTTCTTTCCAAAACCGACTCCCCCGCCTGGCGTCCGCCGGTTCGGTGCAGGGTGGCCTGGTGGACGGCCCGGGGCTCCAACCGCTGGTCCACTATGTAGTAAATCCCGCCGCCGCGCTGCATGGCCTCCCTTATAGGACGTAGCAGCCGGCGCTCGCGCGTAGAGGCGAAGACGAGTACCTTACCGAACTCGAACTGCTCGTTCCACGAGTCGGCCTCCTCCTGGGGCGCCTCCATCTCCATCAGTATCGGGCTGACCCCGACCCTCGTGAGCGAGGCGGCAAAGAGTATGATCGCCAGCGAGAGGAAGACTATGAGGGTGGGTATCCCGATCGCCGGCGTCGTTAGGGCGAAGAAGATACCGACGACTATGAAAGCGACGGCGAAGCCAAGGGGCACCTCGAGCCCGCGTCTGTCGGCAGGGACCACGATGTAGCGCGTGCCGTCGGGGAACGGCTCAGGCTCGCTGGAATCCACGCGCTTGAGGACCACCGTGAGGTCATCCCTGTCCACGCCGAGTTCCCTGACCTCCTGGACGGCCTGGTTGAGCCCGGTACCATCGTCTATTACCCCCACCACGGTGTACCAGGAGCCCTGCTCCTGTAACTCCCGCCCTTCCACCAAAACCCTGACCTCCAAAGAGGGATCGAGACCACTGTGCACGGCGCTGACAGCCGCCCAACAGCATACATCGTCGAGCCCCTGCATACTAGACCGTTCCCCACGCCCCGCGGGAATCTCTTTCACAATCCGCAGGATGTGAAGCCGTACTCCAAACCTTGCCGCACACTCGGGTAGACTGGGCTCGTGGACACCAGGGACAAAAGACCAACCTCAGGCGGAATGGAGGGCCATCACTACGAAGAGCGGGGGCTCGGGCCCTGGATCCGGCGCAACCCGTGGCTGCTCATGCGGCTGTTCACGGTTATCGTTTTCTCCTTTGCAGCCTCGACCGTCGCAGCCAACTTCTCCTACGGCCTGGAAGGAGAGCCGACCGTACTGAGCGTAGATCAGCTGAACTCAGGAAGACTGCCTGCAGGCACAGAGATAGGAGACTACGTCCGGGTGAGCGGTACGCCTGATGTCGGGGAGAACCTGACGCGCGTCGGCGTACCGGAATCCAGGATAGCGATCGTCTCCCGCTATGAGACTGCCTACTTCTACTTCCGCCTGCAAGAGACCGGCGACAACCTCCTCATCCAGACCACGCAGGGCCTCCCCAAAGACCTTCAGAGTTCGGGCGAGCGCGTCTGGAGGGGCAAGCTCGAGACCGTGGGGACCGTCATCTTCCACGATACTACCCAGAGGGGGCTCGAGAACGCCGGCCTTCCCCGCGACGAGAGCATACCGGTCGTCAACACGGGCGAGACGCCCGAGTACCTGCGCAAGATCTTCCCAGCCTACTCGGCCATAATCGGCCTCTGGCTCCTCTCCATAGCCTGGCTGGCCTGGAAGAGGAACAAACCGCTATTAGGTTTGTAGGTTTCAGGTATGAGCCCTCAAGTAGGACCGTTCGCGATGCGACCCGATCCTGCATTGCTGCCAGCCACAAGCGAAGGACCTTGATTCGAAAACTACCTGTGGCCTTCCATAAAACCTGAAGCCTACAGTTGCTATATTTATCACGTAAATAGGCTGGCAGAGGGGAGATCGAGACTTTGGGCACCTTCTTCAGGTTCTCCGAGCGGGGAACGAACCTCAGGACGGAGGTGGTTGCCGGGCTGACCACTTTCATGACGATGGCTTACATAGTCTTCGTCAACCCGGCAATATTGGGCACCAAGGGTACTGGCCTCTCCATACCCGGGGTATTCTTCGCCACGTGCGTGGCGGCCGCGGTGGCGTGCATAGCGATGGGCCTTGTGGCGAACTTCCCGCTGGCGCTCGCCTCGGGGCTCGGCCTGAACGCCATCGTAGCTTTCACCCTCATCCTGGGCCAGGGGCTCAGCTGGCAGCAGGCGATGGCCGTAATCGTGGTCGAAGGCCTGCTCGTCACCGTGCTCGTGCTGACGAACCTGCGCGAGGCGGTGCTCAACGCCATCCCCCTTTCGCTCAAGTTCGCAATCGCCGTCGGCATCGGGTTGTTCATCGCGTTCATCGGCCTGAAGAACGCCGGGCTCGTCGTGCCCAACCCTGACACCTACGTGGCCCTAGGCGACCTTACGCAGGGCCCCGTGCTGCTCGCGACATTCGGGCTAATAGTCACGCTGGTGCTCGTGGCGCGCGGCCTGAGAGGCGGCATCATAATCGGGATCTTCCTAACGGGCGTCATAGGTATGATCTTCGGGGTCGTGCCTACGCCCAAAGGGATAGTGGACTTCAGCTTCGACACCTCGACCGTGGGGGGCGGGGTGCTCGCCGTGCCACAGGTCTTGCAACTCTCGCTGTTACCCGTGATCTTCGCCCTCTTCATGACGGATTTCTTCGACACCATGGGGACCATGTTCGCCGTGGCCCAGGAAGGCAAGCTCCTCGATGAGGAGGGCAGGGTGCCGCAGGCCAGGCGCATTCTGCTGGTCGACTCGCTGGCGGCGGTCCTCGGCGGCAGCATGGGCGCCAGCTCGGTGACCAGCTATATAGAGAGCGGGGCAGGGGTCGCCGAAGGAGGACGCACCGGCATGACCAGCGTGGTCGTCGGGCTCCTCTTTCTGCTCGCCCTGCCGTTCTCGCCCTTGATCTCGGTCTTCGGCGGCTCGCTCCCGATACCGAACCCAACGGGAGGCAACGATCCTCTGTTGGTCTCGCCCGTGACCGCCCCCGCCCTCATAGTGGTCGGCTTCTTGATGATGACCGCCGTCAGGTTAATCCCGTGGGACCGTTTCGACGAGGCCATCCCGGCCTTCCTGACCATCCTGACGCTCCCGCTGACCTTCAACATCTCTTACGGCATAGGATTCGGCTTCATCTCCTACGTCCTGATCAAACTCTCCCGCGGCAGGGCCGGCGAGGTCCACCCGCTGCTCTACGGCACCGCCCTGCTCTTCGCCCTGGCTTTCGTGTGGCCCGCATTGCAGGGTCTGCTCTCCTGAACATAACCTAGCCAGCAGGTGTTTATGCGTGCAGGGTGGGGGGTAAAACGGGCAGTAGTAGCCTCAGGTACGGCATCTGTTATATTGCGCTTGCGGGTGTCGTCCGGTGGAAGTAAGTACTGTAGGCGGGGGAGGTGAAAGCGCATAGGCATAGTAGCGTTGATAGTGATCGGGCTCATAGCCGGCGTACTGGCCAAGTGGGTTATGCCAGGGCCGGACCCCGGGGGAATCATAATCACTGTCTTGATCGGTATAGCGGGAGCATTCGTAGGCGGTTTCGTAGTCCAGAGCCTCTTCGGGGGCCCAGGGATAACGCAGATAAGCCTCGGGTCCATTCTCATAGCGACCCTGGGCGCGATAATCCTGCTGGCGATCTACCGACTGATCACACGCCGGGCGGTATAACGATAACAACACAAAGTGGATCGAGTACATCGAAGAAAGGAGAAGCATGAGCGAGGAGAGGTCTCAGCAGAGCAGCCCGCTACAGACGGAGCGCGGCTCCACAAGCATCTCGGACAGCGTTGTCTCGAAGATAGCCGGGATCGCTTCCCAGGAGGTCGACGGCATCAGGATGGGCGGCAGCGCCTCGCAGTCCGTGGGCGGCGTTCTCGACACTATTACCGGCGGCAGGGCCGGCGGAAGCCAGACTCAGGGGGTCTCGGTGGAGGTGGGCCAGGAGGAGGCAGCCATCGACCTGACGCTGACGGCCGAGTACGGCAAGTCGATACCCCAGCTCGCCGAGGCCGTGCGGCGCAACGTGGCCAACAGGGTGGAGAGCCTGGTTGGCCTTCGCGTAACCGAGGTCAACATAACGGTCTCCAACATCTTCTTCCCGCAGCAGGAGGCGGAGCAGGAGCGGCAGCGGCAGCTCGAGCAGGAGCGCCGCGAGCAGGAGGCCCAGGAACAGCAGCGGGTCCAGTAAAGAGCGGTTCACCCGAGAGCCAGGCTTATGTTATCAGACGGAATCCAACTCGCCAGGGCCGCCAGAGAGGCGGCCCTCGCGACCGAAGGAGTCCACTCCATGGGGCGTGGGCGCTACGCCGAGGCCGCAACCTACGAGGGAAGCGAGAAGGTCTTGGGGGTGGTGGTCGGTCCAGAGGATCTGGAGATCCACATCGTCGCCAGCTACCCGTTGCCAAGGCCGATACCAGAGATCGCCGAGAAGATAAGGAAGCGCGTAGCGCCGCAGGCCGGTGGACGCAGGACCAGGGTGGTAGTCGAGGACCTCGAGGTTGGCGAAGATGAGCGTCTTTAACAGGATAGTAATGACACTGCTGTTCGCCGGCCTCTTCGTGCTCGGCGTATACACGGTCGTCTACAGCTTCGATCTGTTCGGCCGTAGCCTGACCTCGCTGCCCATCTCCGACTTCTCCAGCGGCCTGCAAGACTTCGTCACGCGTGTGGAGGACGGTAACCTCTCTGTCGTCACGATAATTATCCTGGCTCTTATAGCAATACTCGGCCTGATCTTGTTTATCGCCGAGCTAAAGCCCCCTGTCCCAAGACGCGTGCGCATGGGGAATGGCACTTACGTCACCCGCGGCGTGGTCGAGGAGGAGATCTCGACGGTCGCCGAGCAGGTTCCTGGTGTTCTCGGTTCTTCGGTCAGCGTGAAGGCCAGGCGAAAGCCGGGGGCCCGGGTAGATCTCGAAGCCAGGGTGAGGCGGGGTGAAGACCTCGAAACTATCAGGTCGGGCCTGCGCACCACGGTTCAGAAACACCTCTCTGAGAGGGGCCTGCCGGTGAGCAAGCTCAACGTCAAGCTCGTCGAAGCGGACCCCAGACAGACGAAGACGAGGGTACAGTGAACGCCTTCAACCGCCTCATCCTTCTGATAGTAGCTCTGCTGCTCGTGGCTGTCCCCGTATTGCTACTTCTCATGCACTGGGGGTTCATCCAGGCCGACGTAGTAGATCAGTACACAGGGTACAGGAGCGCGGTCCAGGCCCTTGGCGACTTCCAAGCCTCCACTCTCACTACGAGGGCGCGGGTCGTGATCGCCGTCGTAGGCGCCCTTGTGGCCCTGATAGCGCTGCTGCTACTGCTCAGGGAGCTCACGCTCGGGCGTAGGGTCTCGAGGAGCACCGTGATGGATGACACGCCAGGCAGAGAGACCATCATAACGGCCAACGCTGTCAAGACCCTCGCCGAGAGCGCAGCCAGGGAGGTGGGCGCCGAATCCCCCTCCGCCTCGCTCGCCTCCGACGACAACTCCTACATAGTGTTCACAGGGATAGAGGTCTCTTCTTCTGACAACTACACCGAGCTCGCGGCGCGCGCCAGGGAGAACATCCAGAGGGTGCTGGGGGACCAGGGCGTACCCCTAAAGGACGTCGAAGTCACGGTAAGAGGAATCGCTCATTAGAGAAAGGAAGGTAGGAGATGGCCACCTGGACCAACAAACAGTGGGGCGCTGTGATCGGGGCACTGGTGCTGTTCTCGATGTTTTTGATCGGTTTCGAGGAGACCCTCGTCGTCGTCCTATTCGGCATAATCGGCTATATCATCGGCAAGTATCTCGACGGAGAGATCGACACCGATGACATCCGCGCCCGCGCCCAGGGCCGCCGGAATGGAATGTAAATGGAATGAGCCGCTTCCGAATGTATCCTGTCAGCGGTCATGGTGGACGGTAGGGAAGCCTACGAGCGTCTGAGGACCTGGGGCGAGGAGCCTGGCTCGGTGGCCTTGCTCACGGACATAGACGGGACGCTCGCCCCCATCGTGCCAACACCGGACATGTCCGAGGTCTCTGATGAGATCAGGGACTCACTGCAGCGACTGAGCAGGGAGTGTCTCTTGGTCGCAGCCATCAGCGGGAGGAAGACGGAGGACGCACTCGGGCTCCTAGGGCTCGAAGACGTGGTGTACTTCGGCAACCACGGTTTCGAGATCCTGCGCGACGGCGAGGTCGAGGTGATCCCCGAGGCCCTGCCCTACCTGGAGAGGGTCGAGGAACTGGAACAGCTTGCGAGGGAGGAACTCGCCCCAGGGGGCGCCTTCGTCGAGGAAAAGGGCATAACGGCCTCAGTGCACTACCGCAACGTGCCGCAGCAGGTCGGCGAGCGCTCAGTAGAGTTCGTAAAGGGCGAAGGGGAACGCCTGGGACTCAGGATCACGGTAGGCCGCGGCGTCGTCGAGGCGCGTCCTCCCATCCGGGCGGACAAAGGCACCGCCGTCCGTACCCTGGTCGAGGAGTATCGCCCGGAGAAGGCCATGTTCATAGGCGATGACACCACAGATCTCGACGCTTTTCGCGAGCTGGAGCGGCTGCGCGAGGAGGGAAAGCTAAGGGAGATTCTGCGCGTCGGCGTAGCGAGCGAAGAGGGACCGCAGGAGATCAGAATCGAGGCCGACATCGTCGTCGACGGCGTCGACGGCGTCGGCAGGGTTCTAAGGGCGCTTCTAGGCCAGGACTAGTTCCGTTCGCTGATCAGACCGAGGAGCCAGGCCAGCGGGAAAGCGAGGATCACCCCTTCTATCGCCCCCAACGTCGCCCCTGGTATGGTGACCAGAACGAGCGTGTAAGTGGTTTCGGCGGCCCCTCTCGGCACGTAGGCCGCGTCGTCGAAGAGGAACGTGACGGTGGTCAGGAGGATGGCCAGCGCTGCTCCCCCGATGCAGATCGCCAGCACCATCAAACCGTAACGCGCGAAGAAGGTCTCTCTGAGTACTTTCTCCGCGAACGCGATGAGGCCGCCAGCGACCAGGAGCCCCGCGAAGACGGCACAGAACACGTACATCGCGGAGAGATACCACGGGTCGAGGTGGAAATCGAAGAGGTTAGAAAAGGTGTTGTTGCCGATCAAACTGTACAGGATGGCGTTGGCCAGCGCGATCAGCACGGCCGCTGCCATCAAGAAGATGCGAAGGGCCGCGCTTATCGCCGCCCCCGGTACGCCTCTATGTCCTGTATCTGCGCCTCGACCCAGTCTTCTATGGTGTTGGAGTCGACCGTTTCGCGCAGCGCTTTCGCCCTATGCTCACGTTCTTCTTCTGGCATGGTAAGGGCAGCGTAGATGGAATCGGCCTGTTCGTCTATGTCGTAGGGGTTGACGGTCAGCGCGTATTCGCCTAGCTCCTCGTGGGCCCCCGCGTTCTCGGAGAGGACAAGGACCCCATTCTTCTCGTTAAGGATGGCCGCCTCCTTGGCGACGAGGTTCATGCCGTCGCGAACTGCGTTGACGAGCAGGACATCGTAGTGCTTGTAGGCGGCGATGGAGCGGGGGAAGTTGTCCTCCATAAAGAGCTCTACAGGCCTCCACGAACCCGTGCCGTACTCCTGGTTGATCTCCTCCGCCGTTGTTCCTACGGCTTCCATGTAGGCGGCGTACTCACGAATGTCGGTACGAGAGGGCTGGAGCTGGGCGAGAAAGGTGACCTCGCCCCTCATCTCGGGGTGGCGTTGGAGCATCCTGCCGTAGGCCAGAAAGCCGCGAACGATGTTCTTGGAGAGATCCGTGCGATCGACGCGCAGGAGGAGCATTCCGGGAAGGCCCTTGACGAACCGCTCCTGTGCGAGCACGTCCTCGCTCTGTGCCAGGTCCTCGAACTCCCCAGGATCTATGGAGATTGGGTAAGCCCGCACCCACACCTCGCGTCCTCTGTACCGGATCACACCGCTCTCGGCCTCGGCGCCGAGTATATCGGCGGCGGTCTGGGCGAAGGCGCGGGCGTAGCGGTGGGTGTGGAAGGCTACGACGTCGGCCGAGAGGAGGCTCTCGAGCACACCCTCCCTTATGTAGTGCGGTAGGACGCGCCAGAGGTCCGGCTCGGGCCAGGGGATGTGGACGAACAGCGAGAGAAAGGCGCCATCTCCGAGACGCTCGCGGACGAAGAGCGGGGTCATATAGAGCTGGTAGTCGTGAAGGAGGACGGTTGGCGAATCCTGGTCGGCTGCGGTCTCGACCACGGCGTCGGCGAAGTTGCGGTTGACTGGGATGTAGCCCTCCTCCCAGGCCCGCCTCGTCTCGTCCCCGAGCGCGGGCGAGTAAGGGAGATCGTAGAGCCCGTGCTGGACGAACCACAGTAGCGGGTTTGCGAGCTCGTTGTACATCAGGTCGTAGGCCTCGGGGTCGTGCTCCACGAACCTGATACGCAGGTCCTCGACCTCGTAGGGCGCCGGTTCCTTGGAGACCGCGATGTCCTCCTCGCTCTGGGCGGAGGCGATCCAGACCGCGTTCTCGGCGCGTCTGAGGACCGCGTTCAGGGCGGTGACGAGGC
>DATDKO010000430.1:0-8981 GCA_036519935.1 Rubrobacter sp.
ACGCCCGCCGCCGGGCGGTGGAGCTGCTCGAACGGGTCCGGATCCCGGCCGCCGCGGCCCGGGTGGGGGAGTACCCGCACCAGTTCTCGGGCGGGATGCGCCAGCGGGCCATGATCGCCATGGGCCTCTCCTGCAACCCCAAGGTTCTTATCGCGGACGAGCCGACCACGGCCCTGGACGTGACGATCCAGGCCCAGATCTTAGAGCTCATGGTCGAGCTGCAGGAGAAGTACGGCACGGCCATAATAATGATCACCCACGACCTCGGCGTGGTCTCCCAGCTCGCGGACAAGGTGATGGTGATGTACGCGGGGCGCGCCGTCGAGCAGGCCACCACGGACGAGATCTTCTACGACCCCCTGATGCCTTACTCGTGGTCGCTCTTGCGCTCACTGCCACGCCTCGATACCGCGGGAGAGGTGAGGCTCCTACCGATAGAGGGTACGCCGCCCAGCCTGATCTTCCTTCCAAAGGGATGCAACTTCAGCCCCCGCTGTCCGTTCGTCAAGGACGAGTGCCACGAGATTGACCCTAGCCTTGAGGAGAAGAAGCCAGGCCATACCGCCGCCTGCATCCTCTCGGTTGAGGAGATCGAGAATAACAAGCGTCGCGTGGACGAGGAGCTGGGGGTCCAAGCGTGAGCGAGAACCCGCCCGGCAGCCCGGAGACCAACGGTCATTCCAGCGAGTATCTGCTGGAGACCAGAAACCTGAAGATGCACTTCCCCATAAAGGCCGGCGTGCTGCAGCGCACGGTCGGGCACGTGAAGGCTGTGGACGGCGTCAACCTCTCCGTGCGCCACGGGGAGACGCTCGGGCTTGTGGGGGAGTCGGGGTGCGGCAAGAGCACGCTCGCCCGCCTCGTCCTGCGCCTTCTGGAACCGACGGAGGGCGAGGTGATCTTCGACGGCGAGGACATACTAGGTTACAACCGCAAGCGGATGCTCAGCGTGCGCAGGAACATACAGATCGTCTTTCAGGACCCCTACGCGAGCCTGAATCCCCGCATGACGGTGGGTAACATCGTCGCCGAGCCGTTGAAGACCCACGACGTAGGCGGTAGCTCAGGCGGCGAGCGCAAGCGGCGGGTGCAGGAGCTTCTCGAGCTGGTCGGCCTCAGCCCCGAGCACTACAACCGCTACCCGCACGAGTTCTCGGGTGGCCAGCGGCAGAGGATCGGGGTGGCCAGGGCCATCGCGCTCAACCCGCGTTTGATCATCTGCGACGAGCCCGTCTCGGCGCTCGACGTCTCGATCCAGGCGCAGGTCATCAACCTGCTGGAGGACCTGCAAAAGGAGTTCGACCTTACCTACGTCTTCATCGCCCACGACCTCTCCGTGGTCAAGCACATCTCGGACAGGGTGGCCGTGATGTATCTCGGCAAGATCGTGGAGATCTCCGACAGGCCGACGCTATACGGCAAGCCGCGCCACCCCTACACCGCCTCGCTGCTCTCGGCCATCCCGATCCCCGACCCCCAGAAGGAGCGCGAGCGCGAGCGCGTGGTCATCACCGGAGACGTGCCATCTCCCGCGAACCCTCCCAGCGGGTGCAACTTCCACAACCGCTGTCCGCGGGCGCAGGACTACTGCACCGAGCACGAGCCTGGTCTCGACTCGCAGGAGAAAGAGGATCACAGGGCTGCCTGCTTCTTCCCTGTGCTCGAGAGCCAGCGCATAGAGGAACCAGCTACCAGCACGCCGTACAAGGCTGAATAGCATTTCAGCAAGTCAGCACGCTCCAGCCTCCGGCTTCCGCCTGTCAGCAAGCCGCTCACAGCGGCTTGTCAGCCAGGGTTCTTGCGCACGCGAATGATGAATTGCTGACTTGCTGAAATAGTACAATTGCCGGGTGTGGAAAACTACCCAGACCAGACGTGACCTGCGGAACGCGGTGGCGCGGGTGCTTTTCCTGGTCGTGGTGCTGCTCGCGACCGCTCTCGGGGCTTACATGGTCGGACGCTGGCAGAGCCCCGCTACACTCGACGAAAAGGATCGGAAGAGTCTTGCGCTGTACGCCGAGGCACTCGACACCGTCAGAAAAAACTATGTGGACCAGAAAGACATCGACCCCAAGAAGGAGACGTACCGGGCCATAGAAGGGATGCTCGAGACGCTTGGGGACGGGGGGCACACGCGCTTCCTGACCCCTGCGGAGCGCAAGCAGAACGACCAGAGCCTCTCCGGAACGTACGTGGGGATCGGGGTCCAGCTGGAGACGAAGAACGGTGAGGTCGTGGTCGCCGCCCCGATAGACGGTTCTCCGGCCGAGAAGGCTGGTATCAGTTCCGACGACGTGCTTGTGGCCGTAGACGGGAAGAGCGTCAGGGGTGACGAAGTCTCGGAGGTCGTGGAGAAGGTCCAGGGACCGGAGGCAACCAGGGTAGAGTTGACCGTCAGGCACGACGGCCAGAAGCGTACGTACAATCTCCAGCGCGCCGAGATTGACTCGCCCGTAGCTTCGTGGGCCCTGATCCCAGGCACGCGCGTAGCCATCGTGCTCCTCTCGTCGTTCTCCGACGACAGCGCCCAGGAGCTCGAGAATGCTTTCGAGGAGGCGAAGGCGGCGGGGGCCAGGCGCTTTATCCTCGACCTCAGGAACAATCCCGGAGGCAGGCTCGACCAGGCGGTGGAGATGGCAGGATATTTCCTCGAGCCGGAGAGCATCGTCTACATCCGCAAGGACGCTTCCGGCGAGCGCGAGGAGATCAGAGTCGAGGGCGAGCCTGAATCGACGGAAGCGCCGCTCGCTGTAGTGGTTGACGGGGGTTCTGCCTCGAGCGCCGAGATACTGGCCGGAGCCTTGCGCGACAACGACCGCGCGCCCGTTATCGGGGAGACCACCTTCGGCACGGGCACCGTGCTCTCGGAGTTCGTCCTGAGGGACGGCTCATCTATCTTGCTCGGCGTCGCCGAGTGGCTTACGCCAAACGGCGACTTTATCCGCAACACAGGGATCACACCCGACGTTAAAGTGTCCCTCTCCAAGGGGACAGAACCTCTCACGCCCGACGACGCCAGCGACCTCTCCCGGGAGGAGATCCTCGAGAAGGACGCCCAACTGCGCACGGCCTACGAAAGACTACAGCGTCAGTAGCGAGGTTCACGTCGCTCTCGTAAGGTAGTATAGAGGCCGCCGGGCGAAGTAAGCCCGGCGGCCTCTATACCCTCGCGGGAGGAGAATCTCGTGTCTATCGCCATAGTCTCTCTGCTCGTTCTTGTAGTTGTCGTGATCATCGCCGTACCCATACTGATCCGCGTCGTCGGCGAGGCCGCCCGCCGCAACCCGAACGATGAAGAGGACGAGACCTCAGAACGAGATCCCAATCAGTACTCAGGACCGGGGAGAGAATAGAGAGGTATCAGGTGGGGGCCGTAGTAGACCTGCCGAACGGGAAAGTCCCAAACCCGATGGGTGCGCTAGCGCTGGAGACTAGCGTGGCGGTAATTTCCGATCGTACTGCCGAAGCCTGAAAACTACTCCAACAAATCCCGCAGTCCGGCGGCGTGAGGGCTGCTCTTTATCTTGGCCAGGGCTGTGAGCTGTATCTGACGGATACGCTCGCGGGTGACGTCGAAGCGTTCCCCGACTTCTTCGAGGGTCTTGGGCTGGCCGCCGGTAAGGCCGAAGCGGTACTCGAGGACCATCCGCTCGCGTTCGGGGAGGCTGCCGAGCGCCTCGCGCATGCGGGCCTTCAAGAGGGATGACTTGGCGAGGTCGTGGGGCGACTCGGATTCCTCATCCGCGATAAAGTCACCCAGCTCTGAGGAGTGGTCCTCCCCGACGGGGGTCTCCAGGGAGATCGAACGCCTCGATACGCGCCTGATGCGCACGATCTCCTCAGCGTCGACCTCCATGATGGAGGCGACCTCTTCGTCTGTGGGGTCGCGGTTTAGTTGGGCGCCGAGGCCGCGCTGGACCCTGTAATACTTGTTGATCTTCTCGACCATGTGGACGGGGACCCGGATCGTACGTCCTTTGTCGGCTATCGCCCTGGTGACGGCCTGACGGATCCACCACGTCGCGTAGGTAGAGAACTTGAAGCCCTTGCGGTAATCGAACTTCTCGACGGCCCGCATCAGCCCGATGTTGCCCTCCTGGATCAGGTCGAGCAGCGAGACGCCCCTTCCAGCATACTTCTTCGCTATGGAGACGACGAGCCTGAGGTTGGCTTTGGTTAGGTGGGCCTTGGCGCGCCTGTCGCCGCGCTCTATGCGCCGCGCGAGGTACGTCTCCTGGGCTTTGGTGAGAAGGGGGGTCTTGCCTATCTCGTCCAGGTACATCTGGACCGCGTCCCCCGTGTAGCGGCTCTTCAGGTCGCCTTCGAGCACCTCTTTGACGAGCTGGGTGTCCTCATCTTCGCCCATCGTCTCCGCGAGGAATCCGGCGTCGACCACCTCGACGCCGTGCTCGCGGAGAAGCCCGTAGACCTGTTGGATCTCGTCGGTCGAGAGGTCGACCTCTTGTAGGAGGTCGAGTACCTCACTTGACTCCAGCGTGCCGGTCTCCTGACCGGCCTCGAAGAGCTCCTGTATCTCCTCTATATCCCGCAGGTCACGTTGAGGCTGCAAAATCTACTCCGGGAACTTCAGGTTGAAACCCTCCTGTAGCCTTCACGTAATATATCTTAAAAGAGACAATAATCAATTTGCTTCCGCGCGCGGGCGCAGTCGTGCGGGCAAGACCACAAGGAGGACATGCCGTGATGGGCCTGAGAAATCTGTACAAGGTGTTCCGCGAGACTCGCAACGCGGCGAGGGAGCAGGCTACCCTCGCCGTCACCGGCGACTCGCCAAGGGCCGCTGAGATCGCCGTCCTGCTCGGGGCGCAGAGGGGCGTGAGCGGGGCAGAGGTGATCCTTACGGTCTCGGAGACGGGGGCTACTATCTCGGGGAAGGCCGTCGACGACCCTGGTGAGATAACCCTTCCCTCGAAAGGCGGGAAGGCCATGCTCGAAGAGCTGGCGCCGCGCATCGTGCTGGCGCTCGACGAGGACTATCTGGTCGCACTCGCGAAAGGGTATCCTCCGCTCAGGCGGGCCGTTTGTGAAGAGATAATACGCAACAACGCCCGCCAGAACGCCGTGATCGGGGCGCTACCCATCCCCGGGGCAGACATGCCGGTGATGACGGCAAACCAGGCGCGGATGGTGCTCAACATAGCGGCCGCTTACGGGGAGGAGCTGTCGATGGATAGGGCGCGGGAGCTCCTCGGGGTACTCGCCGCCGGTTTCGGCCTTAGGGCCCTGAGCCGCCAGGCCGTGAAGCTCGTGCCTGTGGGGGGATGGGCCGCCTCGGCGGTTATCGCCTACGCAGGTACCGTGGCGATGGGCCGTACCAGCATCCTCTACTTCGAACGCGGCAAGCAGGAGTTAGGCGCAGAGGAGATGGCCAGGATCAGGAGCCGAGCGGTCGAGGAGGCGAAGGCCTTCGTCTCGCGCATGCGCCGAAAGTAGGTATCAGGTTGATCTTCGACGGCTTTTGCGGGAGGATCGGCCTTTGCGCTGAGCGCTCTATATAATCGAATCTATGTTCTCTCTCTCGCGACGGGTTCTTTCGGAGATGCGTTCCGGGCTCTCAACGTTGCGCAGACTGGGATTGAGGGTCTTCCTCGTTTTGACGGCGTTGCAGGCGGTGATCGTTGGTGTGCTCGTCGCGATGGCCGAGTTCCGCAAGCGCCGCCAGGGTCCGCGGGAGGGATTCCCGTGGGAGGACCAGCCCGAGATAAGAATGGAGTCGGGCAAGGACTGGCTGAAGATCTACGCCTATGGGGTCAGCCTCTACGAGGCGATGCTCGACGAGATCGAGGCCGCGCAGGACGAGATCTTCGTCGGGACGTTTATCTGGAAGGGTGACGAGGTCGGGCGACGATTTGTGGATGCCCTGGCCCGTAAGGCGGGCGAGGGGGTCGAGGTTTACGTCGTCTTCGACGGGTTGGCCAACGTGTTCGTGCCGCCCTCGTTCAAGAGGTTTCCCGCGAAGATACACCGCCTCCACTTCCGCCCTCTGTCCGGACCGGCGAAGGTACTCAACCCGAGGAACGTCTTCAGGTTCCACCGCCACGTGATGAGCGTCGACGGCAGGGTCGCGTTCCTCGGCGGCTACAACATCGGGTCCCTTTACGCCGCGGGATGGCGCGACACGCACGTCAGGGTGCGTGGCGACGCTGCCAGGGAGGTGGACAACGCTTTCGTCGACTTCTGGAACGCCCACCGTACAGAGGAGTTACCCAGGATAACCCCCAACAAGGAGCGTGACTGGAACCCTGCCGTAAGGATGCGCCGCAACGACCCTTACATGAGGATCTTCCCCATAAGGGAGATGTACATCGAGGCGATAGACCGCGCCAACTCCCACGTCTATCTGACCCACGCCTACTTCGTCCCAGACAGGGCGCTGAAAGCGCACCTGTTAGACGCGACGAAGCGCGGCGTCGACGTGCAACTGCTCGTCCCCGAGCACTCGAACCACGTCACCGTGGACTGGCTCGCGCGGCGCCACTTCTACGATCTCCTGAAGAACGGTGTCAGGATCTTCCTTTACAGGCACATCATGATCCACTCCAAGACGGCCACCGCAGACGGCCTCTGGTCGACGATAGGTAGCGCGAACATCGACCGACTCAGCATGCTCGGCAACTACGAGCTAAACATCGAGGTCTACAGCAGCAGGCTCGCAGCCCAGATGGAGAGGATGTTCGAGATGGACAAGACAAACGCCGAAGAGGTGACCCTGGAAGAATGGGAACGCCGTCCACTCCCCGCCAAGGTCGTCGAGCGCACCCTCGCGAGCCTGGGCCCGCTAGTCTAGAAGGTGTCAGCTTCAGGTATCAGCCGTCAGTTCTTAGTCTGGGGGGTCTTCGTCCGCGCCGGGTCGGCAGAGGGCTAACGTCAGGTTTGTATAATGACGATACTCTTGTTTTGGGGTTATCTGTGTAAGGAGGACTCTTTGGCACGGTGGCGGCTCCTGGAGCCGGATGCGGAGATGGTGTCTGAGCTTGCGCGGGAGGCTGATGTGGACCTCCTGTGCGCCCGCGTGCTGGCCAACCGTGGCGTCTCGCCAGGGGAGGCGGCGGACTTCCTCTCCCCTTCGCTCGCCGCTATCGGGATGCCCGATGAGGACCAGTGGAACGTCGCTGCAGAAAGAGTTGCGAAGGCCATAGAGGGGGGGGAGAGGATCGGGGTCTTCGGCGACTACGACACCGACGGCATCACCTCGGCTGCCGTCCTTTTCCTGGCGCTCTCGCACTACACGGACAACGTCACCGTCGTCCTGCCGACCCGCCAGACCGGCTACGGCCTCCTGGAACCTTACGTGCGCGACCTCTTCGCTGAGGGTGTGGATCTCCTGATCACCGCCGACTGCGGCATCTCCAACAGGAGCGAGGTGGCGCTGGCGAACGAGCTGGGGATGGAGGTGGTCGTGACGGACCATCACATCCCGCCGGAAGACCCGCCCGATACGGCGGTCGCCGTGCTCGACCCCAAGCTCTGGAATCCTGAGGATCCCCTGGCCGGGGTGGGGGTTGCCTGGAAGTTCGCCTGGGCCGTCGCCCGCAGGCTCGGCGACGCCGGGGGCAGGAAACGTCTGGGGCGGCTTCTAGATCTCGTCTCGGTCGGCACCGTCGTCGACATCGCGCCGCTCGTCGGGGACAACAGGGCGCTCGCCCGCATGGGTCTCAAGCACATAAACAGGGGCCTCACTGCCGGAGGGGCGCGTCCTGGCATCGAGGCCCTTGTCAAGGTAGCCGGGGTGAGGGGGGAGATCGACGAGGACGACCTCGGGTGGAGGCTGGGGCCGCGCATCAACTCCATCGGGAGAATAAAGAACCCGCGGCCTGCTCTCGACCTGCTTCTGACGGATGATCGTCGGGAAGCTTTCAGGATCGCTTCCCTCCTGAACCAGCTCAACGCCGAGCGTCAGCGGCGGACCAGATATGCCGTCGAGCGGGCGATGGCGGAGGTGGATCCCGAGCAGGACTTCAAGGTCGTCGTGACGGAAGAGACGGGAGGCATCGCGGGTTTGATCGCTGGCCGCGTCGCCGGCGCTACGGGAAGGCCAGCGGCGATACTGACCCGCAGGGCCGACGACTCCTATGGCGGCTCGGCTCGCGCCGGCGAGACCGACGTCGACCTCTACGGCGCCCTCTACGCGGTTCGCCACCTGATGGGGGAGTGGGGCGGCCACCGCAGGGCCGCCGGCCTCTCCGTGAACCCTGGCAACCTCGACGCTTTTGTCGCCGGCGTCAACGAGGCTGTCAGGGCCCAGAGCGAAGAGAAGCCGGAGATCTTCGTGCCCGCCATAGAGGTCGATGCCGAGATACCGCTCGGGAGTGTCTCCAACGGCCTGCTCGACTGGCACGAGATGCTCGCCCCTTTCGGCAGCGGAAACTACCGCCCGATCTTCATTACGGAGAACTTGCAGATCGCCGGCTCGCGCAAGCTCTGGGAGGGCATGAACCTGCTCCACCTCGAAGGCGGGATCAAGGCCAAGATGGCCGGCGAGCCTGACGGGTTGCCCTCGGGACCATTCGACGCTGCGTACACGGTCACCCGCAGCCGGTATTCCGGGCAGGCCGAGCTGGAGATAGTGGATTGGAAGGTAGGCTAGTGAATGCCGTCGGCGTCGACGTTGGCGGCACCAAGATCGCCGCCGGGGTCGTCACCCCCGAGGGCAAGATCCTGTACGAGGTCCGCTATCCCACGCCACACTCGCCCGAGACGCTGGTCGAGACTATTGCCAGGGCGATCTCTGAAGTGGGGGACGGTCCCCGGGTCGGAGGGGTGTGCCTTGCCGTGCCGGGTCTGATCCTCGCCCAGGCGAACAAGGTCGTCTTCTCCCCGAACCTGCGGGCGGTCGAGGGGATTCCGCTGAAGGATGAGCTGGAGCCGAAGATCGGGATGCCCCTCACTATAGAGAACGACGGCAACGCCGCGGCGTGGGGCGAATTCAGGTTTGGGGTCGGCAGCGAGGCCGACCACCT
>DATDKO010000431.1:0-7306 GCA_036519935.1 Rubrobacter sp.
TCATCGTGGTCTCTTGCCCCAACTCTTCTCCGCCGATGTTTCTCGCGAGGCTCAAGGCGTACTCCTTCTTGTCACGAGACGTCCGTTCTCGATCACGAGTTCCAACACAGTCGCCCCCTACCTGACCTTCCCGCGGGCCGCCACGCGCGTCTCCGCCACAACGCCATCCTCCCCGACCAGGTATACCTCGTCGTGCAGATTCACCGTGCTGCAGATGTGATTGGGGATTATCTGCAACGTGTCGCCTACCTCGAGGTCGCAATCTTCGTCCACAGAGAGCATCCCGTGTTCTTCCGTGAGCCTCTCCAGCACGGCGCCGGGGTATCCGACAACGTGGCCGTACCCCTCCAGGTTCAGGGGCTCTGCCCCGGGGCCTACATCGGTGGCGAAGGTCTTGCTCCCGCCGTCGATTACGGCCAGGTCCCGGGTAGGCCTACTCACCACCGTGCACATCACCACGGCCGCGCATTCCTCGAGCGAGCAGGCGCCGAGTCTGGCCTGCATCCTGTCGTAGAAGACGTAGGTTCCTGGCCGGATCTCCGTCACCCCCTCCACCTTCGCCACATGCTCCGCCGTCGGAGTAGAGCCAACGCTAACGTCGTCCACCCTCATGCCCCGCTCCCTCATCCTGTCCGCCAGGTAGACCATGAGCTGTCCTTCCTCCAGGCCAGCCTTCTCGAGCTCCAGCGTCTTTGATCCGCCCAGAACGGCGCCGCGGTAAGTGTAGATCCCGGTCAGGTCCAGATTGTTCATGGCCTCGATCTCACCCGCCAGCCCGACAGCTTCATCAAGAGGAACCCCGGTGCGCCTCAACCCCGTGTCTACCTCGAGCCTGACCTCCAGGGTGTGCCCCTCCGCCACCGCAGAGAGCCTCCTGGCCCCTTCGATACTGTCCACCCCGACGACGAGCCTTACCCTCTCGCCCAGCCGGAGCGCCTGCCGGATCTTCGCTTCCGTTACCAGCGGGTAGGCCATAAAGATATCTTCGATACCACCATCCGCCATTATCTCAGCCTCAGAGAGCTTGGCCACCGTGATGCCAGCAGCCCCAGCCTCCAACTGTTCCCTGGCTATGCCCGGTATCTTGTGCGTCTTCACGTGGGGTCTCAGATCGACCCCGTTACTCCTGGCAACATCGGCCATCTGCAGAATGTTGCTCTCCATCTTTGCGCCGTCGATCAAAAGGTACGGCGTCCCACCAGAGACGTCCCCGACACTCCTGCTAACCATCTGCATACCCTAACAGGAAACGAGTTTGGAGGTGCGAATTGTTCGCTGACACGGCACTATTCTCGACTTCGTAATTCACAACTCACGAAACGGATTCTCGACCGTCAAGCCTTCGATCCGCTGTCCGTCTTGCAAGTCCTCGCTGTAGAGTCGGGTGCAGCCCGCATCGAGGGCGGCTGCGATGACCAACGAGTCGTAGAAGCCGTAGCGGTAGCGCGTTTGGAGATCGAGCGCGCGACGGTAGAGTGAAAGGCTAGCTGGCACCCGAAATAAAGGCGCCAGGACGTGGTCCAGGTATTGCTTCGCCTCGTCTGTACTGAGAGAAACCTCCGCCTTGCGGAGTATGATATTCAGGCATTCCTGCACGACCTGGAAGCTTATGCAGGCGTTGCGGGTCTCGATGCCTTTGCAGATGATGCGGTCCGCGGTCGCTGATTTGCTCTCGTCCGATGCTTCCAGCTGGTAGATGAATAGGTTGGTGTCGATAAAGCACTCAGCGCTCATTCATCTCGTCCCGCGTCAGCTTTCGTCCGACACGGAGCTTACCGTGCAACTCCCGGATCGTCTCCATGGCCCTCTCGGCCTGTTGCTCGCGCCGCGCATAATCGGCCAACCACAGCCGGAACTGCTCGTTCAGGGTCGTATGCTCGGCCCTCGCCCGCTCGCGCGCAGCCTCGATCAAAGCCTCATCAGCACTCAATGTAATGTTCTTCATCACCGAACTCTTTCTCAGGTTCCTTCCACACGAGTGTAGTGTACACTACACTCGTATTCATCAGATCAGAGTAGGTTGGTTCACCGAGTGATTTGCAAGAACATTCAAACCTCTGCAGCACTACCATAGTGGATGCGGTCAGTAGCAGTGAGGTAAGTCCGGAGCACGTCGAGTCGCCGGTCCGGGGGGCCGTCTTGCATGGTCTCGCTCGCCGCAATCGTCTGCACGAAGAACTCTCGCGTCTAGAGGACGACGAACGCCGTCGGATCACCGAGGAGGCTATTCGCGAGGCCATGACACAGTGAGGTGGTCCGCGAGTGGGCCGGATGAGCTATCGCAAGAGTGTGTCTTGTGAGCACCTTTGTAGGCCACAGAAACGGTCTCATAAGAGCTTTGAGTCTTCTCGCAGCCCTTGGCTCTCTGGTATGGCTGGCCTTGGGCCTCCAGTGGTTACGTGGCATAAGGAAAATACCCGTGCTCAAAGACCTTTTGGAGCCGGATCTCGTCGAGCGCAATCCAGCCCTTTCGGTGATCCTGGCTGCCCGCGACGAGGAGCGGTCGGTGAACGAAAGCGTAGTATCCATGTTGGCCCAAGATTATCTGGGCACGTTGGAGGTCATAGCCGTCAACGACCGCTCTACAGATGGCACCGGCGAGATCCTGGACGAGTTAGTGACAAGATTTCCGGACAGACTTCGGGTATCGAAGGTTAAGTCATTGCCGGGGGGCTGGCTGAGAAAGACCCACGCCCTGTACATCGGCGCGGCCCAGGCCAAAGGAGAATGGCTCCTGTTCACCGACGCCGATGTGATCTTCTCCGGCGACTGCGCTGATCGAGCGGTGCGGTACGCGATCGATAACGAATTGGATCACCTGACCCTTCCGCCCGAGATCGTGTGCAGGAGCGTCCTGCTCCGGAGCTTTGTCGCGGCCTTCACCCTAGTTTTCGAGATGACCCAGCGGCCCTGGCAGGTGAGCGATCCCCAGGCAAAGGAGCATGTGGGTATTGGGGCCTTCAATCTCATCAGAAAGGATGCCTACGAGACGTGCGGAACCCATCGCGCCATCCGCATGCGCCCCGACGACGACATGAAGCTGGCCAAGCTTCTCAAGAGACACGGCTTCAGGCAAGGAGTGGCCTACGGGGCGGGACTCGTCAGCGTCGAGTGGCACCAGGGCCTGCCAGATGCCGTGCGGGGACTGAGTAAGAGCATGTTCTCGGGACTTGACTACAGGATCGGTGCGACGGTGGCCGGCGTGCTGGTGCTCTTACTTACCAACGTATTCCCAGTCTTCGGTCTCTTCTCGCGCAATATGACGGGGACCCTCTGCAGGTTGAACATCCTCTCGACCTTTCTCATATACGCTTACCGAGCCAAACACTTCGGGGACAAAACGCCGTGGTGGTACGCAGTGCTTCACCCCTTCGGTATCTGCGTCTTCATCTACGCTATGCTCAGGTCTGCATCCACCACGCTCGTCAAAGGGGGAATCGAGTGGCGGGGGACACGATATCCTCTGAAGGAGTTGAAAGATAACGTGATCTGATCAAAGGGGAGGTACAGGACCGTCTCGACCCCCATCTCGGTGAGAGGGTCTCTGCGAACGCGCACCTCCACCACCTTCCGCTTGCCTACGGCGGCAATAACCTCCAGCAGCACGTCTACGGACGAGGGGTAGACGCAGCCCTGTGCCACTCGTGTCTCGGCCCGAGACACGAGCCGATCAGCACGTTGTGGTAGGCGGCTGGCCCGCCTTCGAAGGTTATCGACGTGCCGCGGCGCACCCTGGCGGCCGCGGCTCTCGCTGCCGCCCATGTCCGCCACCGGGGTGGGTCGGCCGGGCGAGTGGATCGTCCGGATTGACCCGCCTCGGTCATTCGAGCCACTCGGTAACGAAATGATCGCTGGCGTGTATGTCTACCTGCCGCAGCCGCCCGGCGCCGGAGTTGACGAATTTGTGCGCCACGCTCCTACTATCTAAAGGGACACACTCCAAGATAGTGCAGGAGATGCTAGGGCACGCGAACATCTCCATGACGATGGACACGTGCACCCACGTACTTCCCGACATGCAAGAGAAAGCCGTGAGCGCCATGGATGACGTTCTCTCTTAGCGGGTTGGTGTCGGGTTGGTGTCAAGAGGCCCGGTACAAACACCGGGCCTCCCCAAATGACCGCAATTTTGCAGGGGATTTAGAAGCTGCCGGACCTGGATTCGAACCAGGACTAAGTGATTCAGAGTCACTCGTGCTGCCGTTACACCATCCGGCACTGCAACGGCGGATATTGTAACGCTTTATGGGGTCTCCGTCGAGGCTTGTTCGCTGGTCTCGGCGACTCCGCCTGACTCCATGGCGCGTAGGATCTTGACCCTCTCCTCTATCGGCGGGTGGGTGGAGAAGAGGCCCTTGGAACGCTTCTCGAACCTCTTGATAGGGTTGACGATGTAGAGGTGGGCGGTCGCGCGGTTGGCTGCTTCGAGGACCTCTCTGTCGCCACTGATCTTCTCCAAAGCGTCGGCGAGTCCCTTGGGGTTGCGGGTGAGCCTGACAGCCGTTCCATCGGCAAGGAACTCGCGCTGGCGGCTTATGGAGAGTTGCAAGAGACGGGCAAACAGGGGCGCGAGGATGGCGAGGACGACGGCGATAAGGATCATGATGATCTGCAACTGTCCACCACCGTCTCCGCCCCTACGCCCTCCTCCCCTACCTCCACCGAACCAGAGTCCACGCAGGAAGAAGTCGGAGATCAAGACCGTGGTGCCTACCAGGATGCCGACCAGCATGGAGTAGCGGATGTCGAAGTTGGCGACGTGTGACATCTCGTGCGCCATAACGCCCTGGAGCTCGTCGCGGCTTAGCTTTTCGAGGAGGCCGCTGGTGACGGCGACGGTGGCGTGCTCGGGGTCGCGGCCCGTAGCGAAGGCGTTCGGGGCGGAGTCGTCGACGATGTAGACCTTCGGCATCGGGAGGCCCGAGGCTATGGACATCTCCTCGACCACGTTGAAGAGTATGGGGGCATCGTCGTGTGTGATCTCTTTGGCCCGCGAGGCGGCGAGGACCATCTTGTCGCCAGCGAAGTAGCTGACGAGGCCGGAGACTACGCCCACTATCAGGGCCAGGGCGAGGCCAAAAAGGGCGCGTGTGGGGTCACCGAGCAAGGCAAACCCGATTATGTAGCCGAAGATGGTGACAAAGGCGAGAAAGGCGGATATGAGCAGCAGGCTGTTGCGCCTGTTACGGGCGATGCGCTCCCTGAAGGTGCCCTGGTCCCTTTGATCCATGGTCCTAGTCGTAGGAGACCGTCACGGACTCCCGCTCGGGACCCTGGGCCTCGAAGTATTCCTTCTCGGTGAAGCCCATGGCACGGGAGAAAACGACCGCGGGGAAGCTCTGAATCTTCGTGTTGTAGGACTGGACCGAGTCGTTGTAGTGCTGCCTCGCGAAGGAGATCTTGTTCTCCGTCGATGAGAGCTCTTCCTGGAAATCTATCAATACCGTGTTGGAGCGGAGCTCTGGATAATTCTCGGCAACGGCGAACAGGTTTCCGATGGCCCCTGAAAGACGGGCCTCGGACTGGGCCTGCTGGCCTGGAGACTGTGGCTGCATGGCCTGGGAGCGGGCCTGCGTTATCTGCGTAAGCACGTCCTGCTCCTGGCGGAAGTACTTCTTTACGCCTTCGAGGAGGTTGGGAATCAGGTCGTATCTCCGCTTGAGTTGGACGTCTATCTGCCTGTAAGACTCCTCAACCTCATTGCGTCGCCGCACGAGCCCGTTGTAGGTGCCGATGGCGTAGATCACCAGTATCACCACGATCACGACGATGACTATCAACAAGACAATACTCATCCAAAACCTCCGCGACTAGAATGCCAGAAACATTATATCCGCCCGCAGCACGATAGAATTGTGAATAGTGTATTTTGAAGTTGGAAAGAGCTGCGTGATGAACGATTCCCAACTGCTCATTCTCAACCCCTAATTCAGTTGCCGGAATACGATCCCTTATCCGACCTGTACGACCTCGAATATACCCACGACTACGACCTCCCGTTCTGGCTCTCCCTTGCCGAACGCGAAGCCGCATCTGTAGTCGAGTGGGGCGCAGGTACGGGACGCATCGCAGCCCCGCTCGCCGCAGCGGGCCACGACGTGACCGCCGTCGAGATGTCCGGGCGGATGGTCGAGCGGGGTAAGGAAAAAGGCGGAACCGTCGAGTGGATCGTGGGCGACATGCGTGGTGGGGATCCAGGGCGACACTTCGGCCTCGCCGTCTGCGCCTTCAACTCGTTCCTGTGCCTGAGGAGCGTGGACGACGCACTGGCTTTCCTGGGCAACGCACACGAATACCTCGTGCCAGGCGGCCTGCTCGGCATAGAGATCTCTGCGTTCTCACCGGAAGAACTGGTGGACCCGCCAGGCGGCCCTGCGCTGCGCCACGACTTCACCCGCGTACTGCCAGACGGCCGGCTCGACCGCTTCTCAGTCTCCCACTACGACGCGGCTACACAACTCATGCAGATGCGGCTGTTCTACGAACGATACGACGCTTCGGGAACGCTCGAGAATCGGAGGGCCCACGACCTCACCATCCGCGTCATGGGACTCAGTGAGCTGGATCTCATGCTGCGACTTACTGGCTTAGAGGTAGAGGCGGTCTACGGCGGCTTCGAGGGCGAACCATTCACCTCGACGAGCGATCATCTCATCGTGCTCGCGAGAAAATAGGCCTCATACGTAGTCGGATAGATCGCTTCTGATTGGAGGAGTGGAGATGCTTGACACCAGACCAATCCGAGTATATAGTCGATCTCGACTAGTTCATATCGACTAAAGGAGCTTTGGTGGCGTCAAAGAGGAAGGTATCCAACCCGCTGGCTCTAGCGGTGATGGCGCTCCTCTACGAGCGGCCGATGCACGCTTATGAGATGGTCACGTTGATGCGCGAGCGGGGCAAGCACGAGTCGGTGCGCCTCAGGTACAGCTCTCTCTATTCGGTGGTTGGTGCGTTGGAGCGCGAGGGGCTCATCGTGCCGAGGGAGACGGTACGCGAGGGGCGGCGTCCCGAGCGGACGGTCTACGAGATCACCGGCGCGGGACGCGAAGAATTCCTCACCTGGCTGCGTGAGCTTTTGAGGGAGCCGGTCAAGGAGTACACGCAGTTTGCGGCCGGGCTCTCGTTCTTGGCCGGGCTTCCTCCCGAGGAGGCTGTTGCGCTTCTGAAGGAGCGGGGGCGACATCTGGAAAGTGAGAACGAGGGGATGAGATCCCGTCTTGACACCGCCATGGAGCAGTGGAACCTGCCCCGCCTTTTCCTCGTAGAGTCGGAGCACGAGTTGATGTTGCGGGAGGCCGAGCTG
>DATDKO010000432.1:0-3948 GCA_036519935.1 Rubrobacter sp.
GGTGTGGCGGGCGATCATCAGGTTCTCGTCGGTGGGTATCACCCGGACGGTTATAGGAGCGTCGTCAAGGGAGACAATAGCCGCGCTCTCTGCGTTGCGACTCCTATCAAGTCTCAGGCCGAGGAACTCCAGACCCTCGCAGATACGCCACCGCACAGGCGCTGCGTGTTCCCCGATCCCACCCGTAAAGACCAGGGTGTCGAGCCCCCCGAGCGCGGCTGCCAAGGCCCCCAGGAACTTCTTCGCCTGGTAACAGAAGAGGGAGATAGCCTCGTCAGCACGCGGATCGTTCGCCTCGCGACTCAGCAGATCGCGCATGTCGGCGCTCGTCTCCGAGACCCCGAGCAGTCCTGCCCGTCTGTTGATCAGTTCGCCTATCTCCGGCGAGCTCAGCCCCCTCTCCTCCAGCATGTAGAGGAGCACACCGGGGTCCAGGTCGCCGCTCCTCGTGCCCATGACGAGCCCGCCGGTTGGGGTGAAGCCCATCGTCGTGTCTACGCCCACCCCTCCACGGACCCCGACCATGCTCGCCCCATTCCCGAGGTGGGCGATGAGGATGCGACTGGAGGCAGCTTCCGGATCTAGGTCGCGCAACCTGCCCATTACGTACTCGTAGGAGAGGCCGTGGAAGCCGTAGCGCAGGACGCCTTCATCGGCGAGCTGGCGGGGGAGCGCGAAGAGCCGGGCGACGCGGGGCATCCGGCTGTGAAAGGCCGTGTCGAAAGTTGCCACCTGAGACATCTCCGGCCCCAGGGCCTCCGTGATTGCCCGGATCGCCGCTAGCGCGGGGCCGTTGTGAAGGGGTGCGAGCTCCGCGAGCTCCTCTATGGCGTCCTCCGCCCCGGTGTCCAGGAGCGCCGGTCCCGAGAAGCGCGCCCCGCCGTGGACGACCCGGTGGCCGACCGCCTGCAGCCCGCCAAGTAAGCCCGAGGAGCCGAGCAACCTGATCACCTGGAGGGTCGCCTCGCCGTGGTCGGCCGCCGCGATGGATCGAACCGTCCTCTCACCGCTCTGGCTAATGAGCTCGGCGCTCCCTCGCCCGCCGATCCTGTCCACGACCCCGCGCGCAATGGACCGTTCCCCATCCGCTACCTCGAAGAGCTCGAACTTCAGCGTCGAACTCCCGCAGTTGATGGTCAGGATCCTCATATAATAAACCCCAAGGAGAGCCTCATGATCTGTAGCTTATCGCCCGGAGAAAATACTCCGGGGTAGCCGTGAACTGTTCGCGGCAAGACTCGGAGCAGAAGTGATAGCTTTCGCCTCGGTACACGTACTCCAATGCCTTATGCGAGTCGATCCGCATGCCGCACACCGGGTCCCGCCCCTCCCCGGCGAGCCCTGCTTGGGCCACCGGCTTGTATGGCTGCCACATCTCGAGCAGGGACCCGTAGAGGCGCAGGTCGTCTGCAATGAGCCGCGTCAGCAGGAACCTCTCGCGCACGAGCTTGCGACCCTTCACACCAAACTCTTTTGCTTCCTCCGGGTGCTGCAACGCCCACAGCGTCTTCTCGGCGCACTCCTCCACCGAATCCACCAGGAAGCCTCCTACTCCCCCCGGACTTGGAGCGGGATGCCGCCGGCACGCCCCGCTACGATCGGGCTTTCCTTCCAGAGCGTCTCGGAGACGACGAGCCCGAAGCCTTCGCGGATCGACTTCTGTATCACGACGTCCGAAAGGCGCTGGAATGCGTTGACCTCGACGTTTCCCACGCCGGTAAGGTTGGTGAAGAGGTGGATCTGAACATCGTTCTTGGCCGCCTCCCGGATCTGGCGGTAGATCTCCCACCCTTCAGGGTCATCGAGCGCCATCGAGCCCGCCAGCGCCAGTTGCAGCCCGGGTACTTCCGGTTTGATGAGCCGGTAGGCGGCTATGACACCTAGAGGATCCTTCCAGGGGTCGAAGCGGCTGACCTGGGTTACCAGTGGTAGCTCCACCTTGACACCGATCCACCTCAGCAAACGACTCGCGACGCGGGTGTCGAGCTCGAAGTTCTTGGGGCTCTCCGGGTCGATGGCCGGAGGGATGATCTCCACACGTCCGACGGGAACATCTGGTGGGACGAAGCTGCCGAGCGTGAACACCGTCGCGTCGTAGCCCTCGAGGTACGGTCGCAGAACGTTCCAGACTTGGAGGTTGGGCTCGGAGGTGTCAATGTGGCAGCGCCAGACCCACCGCGCCGCCCTCTTGCCGTGCAGCTTTAGCAGCGCGAGCGGCTGCGGGTCGTGGACTACCACGAGGTCGTACTCCTCCTCGAGCAGCTGCGCGTTTCGGGCGGAGTGGGTGAGGTAGGTCTCCTGCTCGGCGTGCGTCAGTTCGCGTGGGGATCCCTGCAATCCGTTGTGGATCGTCTTGGTGACCGAGAAGAAGGTCTGATCGCCTGTGATCAGCTTCCAGTCGGCCAGGATTCCGAGGTCGCGCAGTAGGGGGATCTCGGAGCGGAGGATCTCGGCGACCCCGCCGCCGTAGGGAGTGGCGTTGACGTGGAGAACCCGCGCGCCCTCTAGGGGAGCGGCGAGTTTCCTGAGTTGGGCCACGGCCTCCGCACCGGCGCTCCGCTCGTAGAGGTTCAGGTTTTGCGTACCGACGTCGACGGTTTCTAGCATGCGTCACCTCCGGTATCTGTCCTCCGGCTCCCGCACGGTGGGCCCGTTCTCACAACTGAGCCTCCCGCGCCCGCCGCAGGCGCAGCAAGACGAATGCTGGCACGGAAGCTGGCCAGCGGACTATCTCCACTTCTCCCTCGCCGAATGGGCTCGCCGCCACCAGCTGGGCAAGCCGGTCCTCGCCTCGCGCTGGCCACCACAGCCAGTGGGCGAGATCGTAGATCCGTGCCTCCCCGTCGGGCTTGAGGACCCGGTGGATCTCGGCCAGCCCATGGGTCGGCTCCTGCCAGTGGTGCAGGGAGAGTGTGCTCACCACCCCTTCGAACTTCCCGTCGGAGAGCGGCAGCGCCGCGACGTCGCCGACCTCGAATCGCACCCTCTCTGAGAGACCGGCTCCAGCCGCGCGGCGGGCCGCACGCTCGACCATCGCACCCGAGAAATCGACACCGGTCAGCGTCATGCCGGGAGCCTCCCGCGCCAGCCGCACGGCGAGCCGGCCCGGACCACTCCCGACCTCCAGTAAATTACCGCCTGGGTGAGCAGCGGCCACCTCGCCGGTGACGCGGGCGTAGAAGCCTTCCAGGACGGTGGCGACCAGCGCGTCGTAGGCCCCGGCACTGGGCAGATCGAAGTCGCGGACGTTGGCGGAGGCTTGTTCGAGATAGGCGCGCAGCCACTTACGGTAGAGCGTCGCCGTTACCAGCATCACGGCGATGGTGAACCACCATTTCCTAGACATCCTTACCCTCCATAAACAATCGAGTGGTAGGGTGACGGGTTCATGGCTTTCTCCGGGGCCCGCGTACGCGGGCCTTGATGAGGGGAGCCTTGCCCACGGTGGTACGGGGGATGTTCGGTACGCGCTTCACCTTAACCGGCGGTACGATCGCTCCCTGGGCTCCCAGCTCCTGCCGCAGCGAGTTGATCAAAGTAGCGTCCGCGAAGCCCTCACGCACACCGCTTAGCAGCACTGTCAGCCCTTCGGGATCCTGAATCATCTGCCATCCTCCGGCGGGTACGGCGTCCATCACGCGGAGGAAGACTATGGGCTGCACCGAGACTTGGCCCCCGGATTTGGCAGGGAAGTGCAGCACATCCTCTTCTCGCCCCTGTATCCCGTCTATGAGGGCGAAGGGGCGCCCGCAGGGACAGTGAGGAGATGTGGCCGGTCTCACGCTGTCGCTCATCTCGTAGCGGATCAGGGGTATGGTGCGAGAGAACAGTACCGTGACAAGCACCTTGTGTCCGTAGACGCCCGGTGGCACGGGCATGTTCATCTCGTCGACCACCTCGGTCATGACGAGGTCCTCGAAGAGGTGCATACCCCTGTGCTGCTCACAC
>DATDKO010000433.1:0-3896 GCA_036519935.1 Rubrobacter sp.
GGGTTACTGTCAACCATCGTGAGTGAGTTCCAGCGTTCACGGTGTTGTTCTGACGAGCTAGGTGCGCATCTCGAAGGTGATCTGACAGAGCGTGACCTACCGGAGGCTCGTTTGGACCCAAAGGTCGCTCCCCTTCCCTCAATGACTGCGGCCGAGGGGCGCGACGCCGGTCCGTCTCGGCCAGTTGACCAGCAAGACCCCCGCCAATACCACACCAAAGCCGGCGGCGAAGACGAGCGTGAGGTGTTCCGCTAATAGCGCCGCTGCCAGCACCATCGCCACGAGCGGGTTCAAGTTGATGTACACGGCCACCTGCGTGGGCGTTAGCCGGGTCAGGGCGAACGTCCACAGGAAGAAGGCGAGCGCTCCGCCAAAAACCCCCAGGAATACGAGTAACGCCACCGTCCGCAGATCGAGCCGCGGGAGTACCCCGACCAAGCCCTCGACCAGCGCGGCCGGCAACAGGAACAAGGTGCCCAGCACCATCGCGTAGGTCGTTACGGTCAGCGCGTCGTAACGGGCGAAGGCGCGCTGGGCAAGGACTGCGTAAGCCGCGCCGCACAGCGCGGTCACGAGCATGAGGGCGTCCCCGGCCAGGCCTCCCAAGCCTCCCTGCCCTCCCGCTCCGCGTTCGGCGAGCGCCAAGCCCACGCCCCCCAAAGAGAGGAAGACTCCGACTACTTGCCGAGCCGACAATCGTTCGCTGCGGGCAATTCGAGCCAGCAACGCGCTCCACAAGGGTATGGTTGCCAACAGCAAGGCCCCGCGTGAGGCCTCGATCAGGCGGAGGCTCGCGTTGAAGGTCACCGGGAAGACGGCGAACAAGACGATACCAAGGAGCACGAGCAGCGGCAGGTCGCGCCATTTGACGCTTAGTAGTTCTCGCCCACGGAAGATCATGAGCACGAACACCAAAAGCAACGCGGCTTCGCCGAAGCGGAGGACGGCGAGGCTCAAAGGGGGAACTTCCTGCACCACGACGCGGACGGCGACGACCGAGCTGCCGAACAGCACCGCGGCGACGAACGCTCCGGCGTTGGCGGCGAGGCGCCAGGAATTCACGGTAAGGCGGGCGGGCCGTCGAGGTACGGGCGTAGCGCGGCGTAGATGGCGAAGTTGATCGGTGTCTCGATGCCGTGCTCGCTCCCCCGGCGCACCACCTCGCCGTTCAGGCTCTCGAGCTCCAAGCGCCGCCCACCGGCGAGGTCGCCGTAGAGCGAGCCTCGCCCCCAGGGCTCGACGGCGGCGGCCTGGGACATGGCCTGCTCTACGCAATCCGCGGGCAGGTCAATCTCGCCGGCGCGCGCGACCGCCTCCACCTCCTCCGACGTTCCCCGGAACAGGGCGCGGGTTGCCGGATCGGCCAGGATAGTCCCGATGGGCAGCCGGGCAAGGGCCGTAACGCCGCTGAAGGCGCAGATGAAGAGGAACTTCTGCCAGAGGACGACCTGGATGTCGGGGTGGACCTCCGTGGCGATCTCGGCTCCCTGTAGCGCCTCGCGCAGCCGCTCAGTTCGCGCACTCGCACCCCGACTCAGTTCGCCGAATATGATCTTCCCTGGCCCGGCCGTTTGCGCGACGACGCCAGCCGCCTTGATCGCCGAGACGACGTAGGCCGCAGCGCCGATCCCCGACGAGTGCCCCGATGCCCGCGCGATACGCTCGTCGTCGTCGATGCCGTTCTGGAGCGAGAGAAGCACCGTGTCCGGGCGAACGAGCGGACGAACGCTCTCCGCGGCGGCGTCGGTGTCGTAGGTCTTGACGCAGAAGAGGATCAGGTCGACGGGACCCACCTCGCTCGGGTCGTCCGTGGCCCGCACGGGAACCGTGAACGTCCCGGCCAACGTCGACTCCACGGTAAGGCCCCCCGCACGCGTAGTAATTCCAATCTAGCGCCGCGGGCGATGAAGGTGACGTCTTTCCCTGCCCGAGCCAGCAGCCCACCGAAGTAGGCGCCCGTGCCGCCGACACCTACGACCGCGATTCGCATAGCTAACCTCCTCCTGCCGTAGGTCTCCGGATCGAAACTCTTACCATCGCAGATCACTTCCTTCGCTCATCTACCCATTACTCCCATCAGGCGGCTACCTGAGCAGGCCCAGAACGCCACTCAAGGCGAATCCGACGGAGATCGCAGGATACCCTTCAAACTGAGTGGTTTTTGCCTGCTTGACCAGTGACCGCCTCTGAGCCTCCCTGAGCGCCTCTTCGCGAGGCTGCTTACTCCAAGAATGGAAATCGTACATGAGATCCATGCTCTGTTTTTCTCCTCCGGGCTCTGCGCTCCCTCTCGGACTCCATCGCTTGCCATCACGAGGGCAGCGTACCGGGCGGGCGTTGGCCGGGTACGTAGAGAACTTTCGGTCCCCGAGTACAGTAAAGCGCAGTACAATTGAGTGCCGGAGCCCCTACCTTCCGTAAGGAGCCCAGCCTACAAACGCCTCCTCTTACGGATTACGTGTTTCGGCGCAACAGCCTATAGGCAGCGAGCCCTGTACCAGTGAGCAAGACCAGAACTCCGACCGACACCAAAGACACGCCGCCGGTACTTGGGAGCCGGCCGCCAACAGCTGCCGAAGCGGAGCTACCGCCGCCTTCGTGGTGATGGCTCCGAGGAGCGGAAGTCCTAGTAGTAGCGGAAGCACTAGCTGACGTGGAAGCTGTGGCTGAAGAGGAAGCGCTAGCAGAAGGGGAAGCGCTAGCCGATGCGGAAGGGCTCGCCATCATGTTGCCGCTCATCGTCGATCCGTTATCTGTAGCGCTCGGTGTGGCGCTAGCCGATGCAGAAGGGCTCGCCATCATATTGTCGTCCATCATCTGCCCGTTGGGCATCATGTGCTGATGGTTCATCTGCTGAGCCATCGCGCCAGACGCGAGCACCAGCATGGCCATGAGGGCCAGTGCTGCTATGTACACAAGTCGTCTCATAAAATTCTTCTCCGTTTCGTACCTCGGGAGCCCCGAAGCGCGATGTTGACGTACACGTATGTACGCGTCGGTGGCTCATACCGTATAGTTTGAGAGCAAGGGAGCTTAGCCTCCCTCTTCAGCTCCGGCGCGCCTTACCGTGCACTCCCGCGTCGCCTGTGGGACGAACGAAGACCGTCAGGTAAAGTCCCACGAAAAGTGCCTCGACCAGCAACGAGAGTAACCCCAAAGGCTCAAGCCACTCCTCTTCAACAGGCAACCCGGGTAGACCAATGGTGCGGCTGATCACATATCCTACAAAAGCTCCTACTGAAACCAGCGCTCCCAAGGCCCAGCCCCAGCTTCGTCCCCTGTAGATGCCGATTGCCGCCAAGATCGCCCCGAAGAAGTTGGCCAGGTACAGCACCCCCGTGTAGGACCCTTCAGCCAGATCCTCGGGGGAGTTGATCAGGTGTATCAGACCTACGACCACGATCAGGGAGATGCCCGCTCCCACAAGCCTGCCAGAACCGGTGGTGCCTCGGATAGATAGGGTACTCATTTTCCGCACCCACTCTCTGTAGAGCGCACATTGATGAAGTAGTCCATCTCTCTAACTCTCCTTTCGAGATGCTTTTGAGAACGTGGGGTTATACGAGTGATTTGGTTCTTTGGACTTGGTCTTTTCCTCTAGATGAGGAAAACCTGATAGTGCTGTGGGCACGCCGTGCCAGATAGACTTTGCCTTGCAACTCTCATCGTAAGCTCCGTTATACAACACGCAGCCGTCCCCAGGACAGGGATATGGTGGCCCCAATACCGGACCGAGGGCTCATCATCTCCCCATTCGGGCAACAGTGTCTTCGACGAAAAAGTCCTCGGGACCGATCGGGAATTTCACCTTAGGCTCCCTGTCGGGATGCCAGCCTGCCACGATGCTCGCGGCTTGTTGGATGCTCTGGGCCTGTACCGACACTCAGAACCGAGCG
>DATDKO010000434.1:0-2942 GCA_036519935.1 Rubrobacter sp.
GGCTGCGGGCGACGGCTCGTTGATGCCCCTTTTAGGTCTCGCTTTTTGGAGGATGAAGCAAGCCTTCGAGCGCGAGGTGGGCCTGAGTACGGCGACGTGGTTCCTCCTGACTATGCTCATCGAGGAGGACGGGATAAGCCAAGGAGAGGTTAGCCACCGCTTCGAGGTCGACCCCTCGCGCATCACGCGCCTTGCGCAGAGGCTCGAGGGGGAGGGTTTGTTGCGCAGGAAGCGAGATCCGGAGGACAACCGGGTGGTGAGATTGCACATCTCCCCGGAGGGACGGCTCCTGATCGAGAGCCGCCAGGAGCGACGTGAGGGGTTCGAGGAGCGCCTCCGGCAGGAGTTTGCGCAAGAGGAGCTGGCGGAATTCCGGCGGGCGCTCGGCGTCGTCTCCCGGCTGATGAAGTACTGAGGGGGAGTAGATGGCAAAAAACGGAACCGGCCACAAGAACGTGATCTTCGTCGGGCTGATGCTCGGCATGCTGGTGGCAGCGATCAGCCAGACTATCGTCGCTCCTGCGATGCCCGTCATAGTCTCGGAGTTGGGTGGCATAGAGCATTACTCCTGGATCGCCACCGCGGCACTCCTCGCCTCCGCCATGACCGTCCCGGTCATCGGCAAACTCTCCGACATCTACGGTAGGCGCGGTTTCTACATCGCGGGGATCGTCGTCTTCATGTTGGGCTCCATTCTGGCGGGGGCGGCGCAGGGCTTCTGGTGGCTGGTCGCCGCCCGCGCCGTGCAGGGCTTCGGGATGGGCACCATTATGCCGCTCTCTCAGACCATCATCGGCGATATCATAAGCGCCCGCGAGCGCGGCAGGTACATGGGCTACATTGGCGCCGTCTTTGGGGTTGCCTCCATCGCGGGGCCGTTGGTCGGGGGTTGGATCACCGACAACTTCAGCTGGCGGTGGCTCTTCTATGTGAACCTGCCTTTCGGCGTCGCGGCGCTCGTCTTCATCGTCGCCTACCTCCACGTTCCGCACACGCCCAGGAGGCACAGGCTGGACTACGTCGGCTTCGCCGCCCTGCCGCTTGCGCTAGTCGCGGTACTGCTGGCAACCACCTGGGGAGGCACCACTTACCCGTGGGACTCCTGGCGGATCGTCTCGCTGTATGTAGTCGGCGCGCTCATCCTGATCGGGTTCCTTATCAACGAGTACTACACCGAGGAGCCGGTGCTGCCCTTGAGGCTCTGGAAGAACTCCGTCTTCACCCTCTCGAACATCTCTAACCTGGCTATCGCTATGTGCATGTTCGGCGCGATCTTCTTCATCCCCGTCTATGCTCAGGGTGTCATCGGGGTGAACGTTACCAACTCGGGCGCTGTTCTCATCCCCCTGACGGCGTCTATGATCGTAGTGAGCATCGTGGTGGGAAGGCTAATCACCCGCACGGGGCGCTACAAGGGGTTCATGCTTGCGGGGCTGCTCATCATGGGGGCCGGCTACTACCTGCTCACGCGTCTGGGGTATGGCTCGACACAGACCGAGCTCACGCTAGACATGGTCGTTGTCGGCTTGGGGCTCGGGGCCGTCCTGCAGACCTACACTCTCGTGGTGCAGAACGCCACCACGCGTGAGGACCTCGGCGTGGCTACCTCCACTACGCAGCTCTCGCGCTCGCTGGGGGCTACTCTTGGCACGGCGATCTTCGGGACGATCATGACCAACGGCATAAAGACCGAGATCCCCAAGCACCTTCCCCCGCAGGCGCTCGAGGGCCCACAGGCGGCGAAGCTCTCCGAAGGGGGCGGAGTCGGGACGGTGCTCGACCCTAACACCCTGGGTCAGCTCCCGGAGGCCGTGGCGACGGGCATCAGGGAGGGGCTTGCCGCTGCCATGCACCCCGTGTTCGTCGCCGGGCTGCCAATCCTAGCGATCGCCTTCGTTGCCACCCTCTTTATAAAGGAGCTGCCCCTTCGCACCGTTGCCTTCGCCGACATAGAAGGAGACGCGACGGAGCCAGACGAAGCTGAGAGCAAGGGGAAGGAGGCTCTCCTGCGTTCTGGTCCTACCTCTCCAGGCTCGTAGAGAGCCGTCGGTGGAGTTCTCCCGAGCTGCTGCGGGCCGCTTCGGAGCTAGTGGAGCGTAACACGGGTACCACTCTGGGGCTGGGCGATGCTCCCGCTCGCGGTGGCGATCGCCTACTCGCGCATCTACGTCGGCGTACACTGGCCGAAGGATGTCGCGGCGGGCATGCTGCTGGGTCTTGCAAGCGGTTGGGCCGGCGCCCGGCTCGCCCTCAGGTGTTGGAGGCGGAGGGCCGTGAAATGGACCGCAAAGGAACCTGAAGGAGCCCAGGCGGTTCCCAAAGTAGAGAATGTACCTGGAGAGGTGATGAGAAGATGAAACCTGGAACTAGGATACTCCTAGTCGAGGACGACCACGCCATAACCAGCTTCGTCGAGCCGCAGTTGGAACACCGGAACCTCTCGGTGCGGTGCGCCTACGACGGGGAGGAGGCGGTCGTGGCCGCCCGCGCTGCCGCCAATGGAAAAGTCTCCATCGAGTACGCTGCCCCACATCGTGCCGTCAGGGCCGTCTTCGACTGGGACCGGATCCGCCAGGCGGCCTCGATTCTGCTGGACAACGCTACCAAGTACACGCCCCAAGGCGGAAACGTGGCGGTGCGGGTGGGAGAAGCGGCGGGCCGGGCTTTCCTGGAGGTCTCCGATACCGGGGTGGGGATACCGGAGGAGATGCTGCCCCTCGTCTTCGAGCGCTTCTACAGGCTCGACTCCGCCCGGACGGAAGGCGGCGCGGGGCTCGGGCTCTCCATAGCTCGCCAGATCGCCGAGGCCCACGGCGGCACAATAGAGGTCCACAGCAAGCCAGGCACAGGCTCTACCTTCACCTTGGTCCTGCCCCCAAAGCCGCCCACGCCGACCTCGTAACCTGGCGTACTCGCCTTTGAGAAAACCTAACCGATGCCTT
>DATDKO010000435.1:0-6186 GCA_036519935.1 Rubrobacter sp.
GTGGGTTAAGGACCAGAACGTCCTGATCGAGGACGGCAACATAGTCGGCTACAAGGTCAATGTGGAGATTACCTTCTTGCTGGAGGAGTAGCATCCCACTACCCTCGTGGGGGGCGGGCACAACAGCCTGGCTTATTGCAGCTTCCCTAGGTGCCTGGCCCACCGGTTTCTATGGTGGAGTCGGAGCTCCCAACGCAACTAGGGACCGACCCTTGGCTTGGCCCCACCCCAAACACCCAAGAGCACTTCCGGATCCACTCGCTGTTGTGGCACATAATAGCCGACGATATGGGCATCCCTCTCGGGTGTCTGTTGGTCCTATCGGGGTGGGGCGAAGTCTTCAAAAATGGCCATATAGCAGATGCACAGACCTTGGGCAAGACGTACAGTAGCGCCTGAGGCCGGGCAGACTCCTTTCCCATTTGGTGTCGCACCCGGACCTCCTCACTACTCTGGCCGCGCTTCCCTAACTTACCTTCCTTGGGGCGGCCCGTGTTTCGCGCCCTCGAAGCGTTGCATGGGACCTCAGGTGGTGCGAGCATGACTACCCCCGGTGGGTAGGCACAACACCACGCACAGCTGGCCACCCCGCTCCCCGGACGAGCAGCCCCGGCGCTGCGCCCGCGGCGGCCTCCTCCACCGGCCCGCCACGTTCCCGGCTGCTTCTTTGGGATATTATCCTGACTCCCTCATAATGCCCGAAGGAGATTGTGTTCCCCTCAGGGCCCCATGGTAGCGTACAATGTTCGGGGATCAGGTGAGAGCTTTGGGCGATAGGAAGGGACGATGTCTCCTCACTGGCAAATGTACCAAAAGCCTAAATACGTACAGGACGATACGGTGTGGGTCGACCGGGGAGCAGAGCAGCCCGTCAAGGGGCAAGTGTTGCTCTACATGGGCCGCAGAACGTACGAGGTTGCGCTAAGCAGCCAGGGTGTGAGGGTGGTTCAAGAGCAGGCATTGTCCCTACGAACCAAAGGCTAGAGACGCTGACTGGGTGCCTTGCGACGGACCTAGCCCGTTAGAACCGGGCTGAGCGGCTATAGAGAAATGGCAACCTGCTATAGCTGATTATGGTCACCTGGCAGAGGCGGAACTTTCTTCGCAGTCGTAGGGTTATTAGTGTCACAGCGTTGGGGCGATCCTCTCTCCTTCTTTCCCGGGCCGCAACCGAAGGTGACAGAGCCGGATTGGATCTCGGCGACAACTACTCCTACCCCTCTGCCTAATCGACCAGCAGAGTGGTGAGATTATGGAGCAGGGAAGGCTGCCTACCAGCCCGGAAACCTTCAAGCGGCGCTTCGCCTCCGAGCAGCCCATGCGAATAGCCATCGAGGCTGGGACTCACCCTGGGCGAGCAGGGTGCTAGAGGAGTGCTCTCACGAGGTATTGGTGGCCAACGCCCGCAAGCTGAGACTGATCTACGCCAGAGCAAACGCAAGACCGACGAGATAGACGCCTTAAGAATCTGGCCCGCCTGGGGCGTCTAGATCCGAAGCTGCTCTATCCGCTCAAGCACCGGGGCGAAGACTCTCAGGCTCATATGGCCATTATCCGCTCGCGTGAGGCGTTGGTCGGTTGCCGCATCACGTTCGAGGAGCGATCAAATCCTTCGGTCATCGCTTGCCCAAGTGCCCGGCGAGGAGCTTCCACAACAGAGGGCCTGAGCACATACCAGAGGCGCTGCGACCGTCCCTCGGACCCATCCTGGAGCAGATAGGCTAGCTGACAGAGCGTATCCGCCACTACGATCGAAAGCTGGAAACCATCGCTAAATAACGCTACCCACAAACCGAACTCTTGCGCCAGGTTGAGGGAGTTGGAGCGCTTACCGCGCTCACCTTCGTGCTCACTCTGGAAGATCCCCACCGCTTCGAAAGGAGTATGCACCGAGTCACCGAAGAGCGGGCTCACCAAAAGTGACGCTCCCATAGTCAAGACATAACGGATATCCGTTTCGATGATGCTCCCGGGTACCCTGTCGTCGATGGAGGTGCTTCGACGGCCACCACCAGCAAGCGGTAGACCTCGCGAGCGACGTATCGCTTTAGGCAGCGCAGGATCTCGCGCTTGCTCTTGCCCTCCGCGGTTCGCCTGGCCACGTACTGCTGGGTGCGCTGATCCATGCCCATGCGCACCATGCAGATCATGTGCAGGGCACGGTTGGCGTCCCGGTTGCCGCCTCGGTTGAGGCGATGTCTGACCACCTTGGTGGAGGAGGCTTCTACGGGCGAGGCTCCACAAAGGCTGGCGAAGGAAGCCTCGCTCCTCAATCTCTTGGGATTGTCCCCGGCCACGATCAACAGCGTCGCCGCGTGGTCGGTGCCGACAGCCGGCAGGGCGAGCAACTCAGGGGCGGCATCTGCCACCAGCCGATCGAGCTGGACATCCAACTCGGCTATCTCCTCAGAGAGGGCCTCGTGAGGTCGGGCCACCGAACGGAGCGCGAGCTTGATTGCCGCTTCCGGTGTTTCGGGCTGAGTGCCTGGACGCAGGCGGCAGGCGCTCGCAACGAGCCTCCTGGTCGAGAGCCAGCGCAAGCGCTCACGCAGGCCGTCTGGGGCCGTGACCACGAGGGCTTGTAGCTGGTTGGCTGCTTGGCTCCTGGCCTTCGCCGCGGAGCGACGGGCGGTTCTCAGGACCCTGATCATTTCCACGTGACCGTCCGCGCTCTTGGGCGTGCCTGGCCGTCTCGCCGGCCAGGACCGCTCGGGCGGCGGCCTCGGCGTCTAGTGGGTCGGACTTGCCGTTGCGCCTGAGGTGCCGGCGCTTGGGCCTCTCGACTTCCTCGACTGCGATCCCCGCTGACGTCAGGTAGCGAACCAACCCAGCACCGTAGCTGCTGGTGCCTTCGACGCCGGCGCATCTAACGACTCCGAACCCTTCGGCCCAGCAAACGAGTCTCTCGTAGCCTTTGGTGGTGGTAGGCACCCTCAATTCGCCCAGGCGCCTGCCCAACTCGTCGAGGGCTACCGCTACGTGGAACTCGAGGTGCTTGTCTACACCCAAGACCACCTCGACATCCGTACTCTCCGAGTTTCGTACGCCGCTCATCACTACGTCTTTTGTGCTCCTTTCGGTGTTGCGCTCACTACTGCCGGCCCGATGATCCGGAGAACGGACGATACTGTGACGAGCCTCGTCTTCGGCAAGCTCCCATGAGGTCACGCCTCGGTCTCGGGCGGCTGCGAGGCGGCGCCTCAGAACGACCGACGGGTCACTCTCAAGGCATCTCTGCGGTCCGGCGGATAGATGGGTCAGGCCGGTCCGAGACGTCGCCCACAACCACCTATAGCGTATTCACAGCGAATAGAAGCATAGCGCGAAGGGCAGAGAGCAGCAGTTGCGTTAGTTACAGAGCAGCCGCCACGTCGGCTGGCTCTTCCGAGCTTTGGGTGAAGGTGATGGATTTCCATACAATGGCTCCAGACTCTGCCTGGAGGGAATTTATGCCCAACACCGCTCCCTACGACGCCAACTTTACCGTTCCCGAACGACTGCACGTTGACCGGCTCTCTTTCACCGGAGGCTTGGTAACCATCTACGCCTCCACAACCGATCCCGCGCCCGAGTGCCCTCTATGCCAACAGCCTTCGCGCCGGATCCACGGATGCTACACCCGCACCTTGGCCGACCTGCCCTGGTGCGGCACGCCGGTGCGCCTTCGGGTTCGAGTGCGCAAGTTCTTCTGCGACGTTCCCTCCTGCGAGCGCAGGATCTTCGCGGAGCGTCTGGAGGATGTGGCCCGCGCCTACGCTCGCGGCACCGACCGCCAGAGGGAGGCGCTGGAGTGGATCGCTTTTGCCCTGGGCGGTGAAGCGGGCGCGAGGCTCGCACGCCAGCTGGGCCTCATCGTAAGCCCGGATACCCTCCTGAAGCGTATACGAGGGGCTTTTGGTGCCGATGCCGAGGATGTGCGCGTGCTGGGTGTAGAGGACTTCGGCCTGGGTAGGGACAACGCCCCCGGCACCATCCTGGTGGACCTCGAGCGTCACAAGATAGTTGATCTTCTCGCAGAACATTCGGTAGAGTCCTTGGCGAAGTGGCTTTCGCGGCACCCGAAGGTAGAGGTGGCGAGCCGCGACAGATCCCATTTCTCTGCCGGGAGGGTCTTTCGGCCGGTGCACCGCAGAGGCCACCCAGGTGGCCGACCGCTGGCACTTGCTGCGCAACCTCGCCGAGGCGCTGGACGAATTCCTCGGCCAAAAGCGTCCCATACTCAAAGCGGCAGCAGCACCACGGACGCAACCGGGGAGAGGGGATGATGGGGTTAGCGCCTCCTCGGAGACCACAGACAACCCTTACCAAGATCCTGGTGCTCCCGGACCTCTCACGCCCGACCGGCCGCGGCCCGGCTACGCCCGCCAGCAGCAGACGAGACGCAGACACTACGAGCTGGTCGTAGAGAGGTGGCGGGAGATCCGTCGCTTGCAGCAAGCGGGCGCCGACGTGACCGACATCGCTCGCAAGCTCGGCACGAGCCGACCCACCGTCTACCGCTACAAGGACCTCGCCGAACCGCCGGAGTTCGGCCAGCATCGCCGCAAGGGGAGCGTCCTCGATCCGTGGGTGCCCTACATACTCAGACGTTGGGAGGAGGGGTGGCGCAACGGGCACAAGCTCTTCCGCGAGATCCGAGAGCAAGGCTACCCCTACAGCCAGACCAACGTGGGACGCCTGGTCGCGGAACTCAGGCGCTCCGATGGATTGACGCCCGATCGCGGGCGGCGTCGCTCCGCCAGCGACACCGCCGCACGGGCTCCGGGCACGCGCCACGTCGTCTCGCTTTTCCTGCGCCCACCAGGGAATCTCACGGAAGATCAGGCCGCCTATCTCGACCGGCTTCGGGCCTCCGATGAGGCGGTCGGTGTAGCCTACGAGCTTTCGCAGCGGTTCGCTGCCATGATCGGAGAGCTGGGCGGCGAGCGACTGGAGGAGTGGTTAGCGCAGACGGAGTCCTGCGATCTCCCAGCGCTGAGGCACTTCGCGGCCAGCCTGAAGACGGATCTGGCCGCGGTCCGCGCCGGACTGGTGGAGAGCTGGAAGAACGGACCCGTCGAGGGGTTCATAAACAAGTTGAAGCTAGTGAAGCGACAGGGCTATGGTAGAGCGAACATCGACCTACTGAAAGCGAGGCTTATGGCTGCTTGACGAAAACCTCCGAGCACGGCCACGGTGGAAGGGATGCCGTTTCACCTAAAGCTCGGAAGAGCCGTCGGCTTGACAAAATGTGCCTTCTCATAGAAGTTCGCCAAAGATTCATCGCTAATTCACCGCCACTTGTTTGTATGCTGGAACAAAGAGGTTATGGATCAGCCAGCGCTTCGAGCACACAGATAGGGCTACGACCTATACACGACGACCTTACTTCCGGCCTGCCAGCAGATTACCATTTGGAGCTGCTCAGCGATCCGTGCGTCATCATCCTGCGCCGTCCCGACGAGACGCTTGTCGCCCGCTTTACACCCTTCGCCGATCTAAAGGAGATAAGGCAGGCCGCCGAAGATGACCGCAAAAGAGGGGAGGTGGAACCGGATGGTTAATAAAGGACCGCATTCTAGTTGCGCTCTGCCTTGGCTTGCTAACCCGCTCCCAGGAGCGCGGTAGTGATGGTTGCATCCAGTTTCCGCCAGTACAGATAAGTCTCCGTGCAACTTTGGGTGTAAGGGGAGCTGCTAAGGAGCGAGAGGGCATCCTCATCGCTCTTTGGCACCTCCCTCCACTCGAAGCTCTCGCCCCTGGGGTTGTACTAACGCATGCGTTGCAGCTCTACCATTGCGAGGACTCGACTCCTCGGTTGACCGATTCGCTGGCGCTGCTATATGGATACCTACCACGACTGGTTGCTGAGTACACTTCCTGTCGACTGCGATTGCCGCCTGGTCTTCATTCACCCGAGTGACTAGAAGGATCATTCTCAGAAGTTCGGGGAGGGACTTTATCTTCCCTTTGCCTTTCGGCTCCATGCGCATCCTCGACTAGCCCACCTCCAGGCTGGCGTGAGGTGATAGGGTGAGAGAAGCCTTCCTCAGTACAGCCCCTGTCCTCGCCAACACCCCCTCGCGCCGAGTCCTTCTCAAGAAGAGGCTCAGGCACCGGACACCCAGCTACGTAGATCGGGTCTCGCTCTGCTTTGAGGGAGTCGCTCTGTGAGGAGAGCGTATCGCTGCCAAGACTTACCATCCC
>DATDKO010000436.1:0-8007 GCA_036519935.1 Rubrobacter sp.
CAGGGTGGTAGGGGTGGGTCGCGGAGATGAGCGGTCGTGGTGCTGGGAACCACCCCCGAACCGCTAGAAAAAGACGCGTACATGCCACATACTGCAATGACAAGATTGGCCCTGGAACGCAAGTTCGGGAACGAGTGGCGATTCTACCAGCAGTCCAAGACCACCTAAATCACCACTGCTTAGGACATCACCGGCAGCTTAGGTGACAGAGTCTAATCCCGACGCCCGTACCCCGTAGCCTCAACTGTCTAGCCTCTCATCGAGGGCACGAGCAGAACAAACCGTCAACGAGATGGCGCAGGTGGTCCTGTGGAGGCAGGCGAAGGCCCAAGCCCAGCGAACCGGACAATCGCACGCCTCAGCGCGCGCGGCCGTCCTTGAGACCCCGGCCGGGCGCCAGCTTGAAGAGTTGAGGTGCGGTCCGCACCAACACGAGGAGGTGCGCTACTGGCAAGCTAATCTCTTGTTCAAGCGCGTGAGCGAGCAGGCTAGTCAGCCTGTATAACTTGGTCCGTCTGGACCGGGGCTATGGGCTTTGCGGGTGAACTTCGCCTTGACGGAGTTCTAGGAAGCTCGCACCTGACTCCGGTAGGTGGCATCATTCTTACGATGGAAAGGGATGACCCGCCTTAGGAAAGCGGGTCGGGAAGGAGGTAGGAAGATGAGTTTGAGCCCGTTCGGGCGTCGCGGCGGATTCTACGATGCCCACAGCGAGGTCAACCGCCTGCTCGACGAGATGTTCGGTGGCCTTGGCCGTCGACCGGGCAACAGGGGGGCGCAGGCTACGGCGGAGTGGGCCCCCTCAGTGGACGTGCTTCAAAAGGAGGGGGACCTGGTAGTTAGGGTCGAGATGCCCGGCGTAAAGCCCGAGGACGTACACGTCGCGGTCCACAATCGGGTTTTGACCATCTCCGGCGAGCGCAAGGTAGACGAAGAAGAGGAGCGGGCTGGCTACTACGTAAGGGAGCTGCGCCACGGCTCATTCCAGCGGAGCATGATCTTGCCCGAAGGTGTAGATGAGGAGAAGATCCACGCTCGCTACCAGGACGGCATCTTGGAGGTAGCCCTCGAGGGTGCCGCGGCGGCTAGGGAGCCCCGGAGCATCCAGATAGAAGTCCCTCCTGGTGGCCAGCAGAGCGCAACCGACGTAGAGGTGGGCGAGCTCGGCACGGAGGCGAGCACCCCAACCATCGAGAGCACTGGGCCAGGTGCAGCGCCGCAGGGAGATATTCCACCAGAAGCCCCGCCGGAGACTCCACCGCGGTAGCTCTGAGGCCTGCTCTGAGCCCACACACCTAACACCATGTGGGGCGGCGCTGACAGAGAAGGCAAGTAGGGCCAGCCGCTAAAGGACCGGAGGGCTGGGGGCGCCAAGCCCCCCAGCCCTCTTCTGCTACACGCTGCTGCAGCCATCCTTATTCACAAAACGTCGTGGAAGGGGTGTTGCGAACTTCGCCCTAACGGAGTTCTAGGAAATTCGCGCTTTGTTACTCGACTCACTCCCGGACTATGGTAACCGGGCAGTGGGCGTGCCGAACCACTGACTCCGATACGCCGCCCATCAGAGCCCTCCTTATCCTGCCTTGCCCCCTGGTGCCCATCACTATCAGCCCAACACCCATGCTCTCTGCCAACTCCACGATCTCCTCGTCCGCTCTTCCCATCTTCAAGTGTGCCTGCGCCACCGTAACCCCGGCCTCCTTGATCTTCTCCACCTGGGCCTCTAGGAGTTCTCGAGCCTGGGTCTCGGCCCTTTCGTAGTCGACGTGGTATCCGCCGTGTCTCTCGGGGTGGTAGACGAGCGGCACCTCTCCGACGTGGATTATGTGCAGCTCGGAGTCGGTCCTCTCGGAGAGCTCGGCAGCAGTGCTTGCTGCTAACTCGGCCTCCTTGGAACCGTCGGTGGCCAGGAGGATCGTGGTGGGAAAGATGCTCATCGGACCGCTCCCTTCTTCGGCTTGTCACGCTTAGGAGGTATGATGCCAGCTGGCGAGCCCCGGCGCGCCTTAGGAACCCTTATTCACCGGAGTGCGTGGAAGATAAATTCTGCGAACTTCGCATGTATAGGATTCTCCGAAGTTCGTATGCACGGAGTTCTCGCAAGTTCAATAGAAGATCTGCACCCATTCTCTTTCCAACATTTTCTAGGTTCCTTACCGCGCCCAGAGGAGCGTATGATGTGCCCATGATCGTGGACAACGCCATCTATGTGGACGGACGCAGGGCCGAGGAGCCTGAGTCGTTGCAGGAGACATACGAAGCCGTGCGCCAGCGGCGTGGGGTGGCTTGGATTGGACTCTACAAGCCCACTGAAGAAGAGTTCGCCTCCGTGGTCAGAGAGTTCGGGTTGCATCCTTTGGCCGCAGAGGATCCCAGCAAGGCCCCCCTGCGTACTAAGCTGGAGCGCTACGACGGGACCCTTTTTCTGGCTTTGAAGGCCGCTCGCTACCTCGATGAGAGTGACACGGTGGAGTTCGGTGCGGTCGACGCCTTCGTGGGGGAGCACTTCGTGGTGACGGTACTCCGCGGCGAGCCCGCGGCCTTGGTTGCGGTGCGGGAGCGCTTGGAGGGGGACCCGGAGCTGCTCAGGCGGGGCCCGGAAGCGATCCTCTACACGATTATCAAGCGGGTGGTTGACGGCTACGCTCCTGTTGTGGCGGGCTTGGAGAACGACATAGACGAGATAGAGACCGAGGTCTTCTCAGGCAACGCGGGCGTCTCGCGGCGCATATACGAACTGTCTCGCGAAGTGATCGAGTTCCAGAGGGCTACGGAGCCGCTGCCTGCCATCCTCGATCGCCTTATAAGCGGTAGCGAGGCCCCCGAGGTGGATGCCGAGGTGCAGAAGTACCTGCACGTCGTGCAGGACCACGCGTTGAGGATCACCGAGCGAGTTGAGGGCTTCCGCCAGCTGCTGCAGAATATCCTGAGCGTGAACCTCACCGGAGCGAGCATAGCCCAGAACGACCAGGTAAAGAAGATTAGCGCCTGGGCGGCGATTCTGTTCGCTCCAACCCTCATAGGGACCGTCTACGGCATGAACTTTGACTACATGCCGGAGCTGCACTGGAGGTATGGCTACCCGTTTGCGATGGTGCTCATGGTGATGGTCTCGGTGACGCTGTATCTGGTCTTCAAGCGCCGTGGGTGGCTCTAGCGAACCTCCAAGAGCGGGCTATTCACCCGAGTGCGTGGAAGATAAATTCTCAGAAGTTCGCGCTCCACACGCTATAGAAGGCGCCGATGTCACCCCGTTGTATCCACTGGTCGGAGGTTTGGGTATCATGAGCATCAAGCTACCGGTGGGGAACCGGAGGAGGAGCTAATCTTGCCATGCCTAATCTACCATCTCCCTTCAAGAGCACTGAGGGCGAAGCCGAGTACATGGCCGCTTACGAAGCCACCATGAGGCTCTGGCCGGTGTCATATGAGCCGATGGACATACCCGGCCGTTACGGCCGCACGCACCTGGTGTCCAGCGGTCCCGAAGACGCCCCCACATTGGTACTCTTGCACATGTTCTTCGCCAGCCTGACCCAATGGGCGGCCAATATCGCCGATCTGAGCCGCGACTACCGCGTTTACGCCATCGATGTCATGGGCCAGCCCAGCAAGAGCCTCCCGGACCAACCCCTAAAGAGCCGGGAAGATTGCGTCGCATGGTTGAGCGAGCTTCTGGATGCCCTCGAGATCGAAAGCACTAACCTCATCGGGGCATCCTTTGGTGGCTGGTTCATCCTCAATTATGCTATCGGTGCCCCGGAGCGGCTCAACACGATCGCACTCCTCTCTCCGGCGGGTGGCCTCGTTCCCTTGGCAAAGCAGTTCTATGTGCGCAGCATGCTGCCGAAGATCATTCCCAGGCGCTTCGTGATGGAGAGCTTCGTACGCTGGACGACTTACCAAGAGAATCTGCGCGACTGGAAAACACGTGCGATCATGGATTGCCTGGCCGAGCAAATGTACCTGGGAAGCAGATATTACCGCCTGCAGATGGGCGTCGGGCCGTGGATCGTTTTCTCGGATGAGGAGCTGCGTGGCATGCAGGTTCCGACGCTCTTGTTGATCGGGCAGCAAGAAGCGCTCTACGATCCGAAGGCTGCGCTGGAGCGCGCGAGAAGGCTGATCCTTAATTTCGAGGGCGAGCTGATTCCTCGAGCCAACCATGAGATGACCATTAGCCAGCACGAGATCGTGGATCGGCGCCTCTTAGAGTTTCTAAAACGAAGGGCCTAGAACATGAACACCCGGAAGTGTCCAGCCTCGGAACCGTTCGGCCTCTCCCCTGAGGACGATCAATATTGGCTATGCTCAATGATCACTCTGGGTCATGCGCTTCCGAAATAGAGGGTGTACCTTGAGGGTGCAGAAAGGAGGTGAAGAACATGACTATGACAACGAAACGCACCCAGCCGAGGACATTCCTCAGGAAGGTGGGACGCTTCCTCCTACACTACCTGGAGATGTGCATAGCGTGTTGCGTTGGAGGGGTAACCTTGAGCGTTGCGTTCTTCGGTGGCGCCGCGCTCATCGGCTATCCTGACCTGATCGTTCAGGCTCCCGTGTTCTCGACCCTGGTGCTCGCCATCATCCTGACGGTGCCGATGGTCGCATGGATGCGCTTTCGCCACCATGCGTGGCGGCCCACGCTTGAGATGGGGTCTGCGACGATGGGGTTGGGGATCGTCCTGATCGCTTTGGGCACACTAGGCCTCGTCTCACTGAGCCGTATGTTCGAGTGGGTTGCAAGTCTGGCGTGTCCGGTCATGCTCGTTCCCATGCTGTTGCGCGTCCGCCTGTACGCGGGGAGAATGGACCACCACTCGCACGCCGCCTGAGAGCCCGGAGTACGAGAGCTTCTAGCTAGGTGCACGAGCGGTGCGCTGTGGCTGCTCCGGAGGCCCCAGGGTCCTTCTTCTCTGGAGCCTCCAGACTCTTCTCTCGCACTTGTTCGTCAAGCGACCTACAACAGGAACCTTTCGATAAGAGGTGGGTCAGAAAGGAGGACAAGAGAGAGCCTATGTCAGCAGAGGAGAGCAAGGCCCTCATGCGCCGGTTCTGCGAGGTGTGAGAGGAAGGCAACATCGACCTCCTCGATGAACTGCTGGCACTCGAGTACATCAACCACACCCTCGCAACTCCTGACCTGCCGCCGGGCCTAGAGGGAGTCAAAGAGGTCGTGAGCATGTTCCACAGTGCCATGTCTGATCTCAGGGTCGTTGTCGAGGATATGATCGCTGAAGGTGACAAAGTGGCGACTCGCTACGCGCTCGAAGGCACCCACAGGGGTTATCACTTCGGCGTCGCGCCCACGGGAAAGCAGCTGAGTATCAAGAGCATCACCGTGGAGCGAGTGTCTGAGGGCAAGATCATCGAGCACGGGCGCGTCACAGACGAGATGAGAATGATGCGCCAACTAGGCGTCTTTCCAACGCCGGGAGAGCAACCCAGCGGTTGTACCCCTTCTGGAGGGCTAGAGGCCACTTCTCAGAACGTTCGCAGGCATCACTAGGCGGTGAGGTCCTCCCCGTTCGTAACCCTACTCAGAGATATGGTGTATTGCAGGAGATGAAGGAGGCAGGGCAGTATGAGCACTGAGCATACGGAAACCCACCGACGTCCTGAGCAGACAACCGCGTCAGGGAAGAGGCCCCCACTGATGGCGATGATGGCGAACGTGTGGGGCATGGGCGTCGTGCTTGGCCCCACCCTGGTGCTTAACGTCTTTGCTGCGGCGAGCACCCTGGCCGTGGTGAGCGGTTGGGTGTTTAAGCGTAGGGAAGGGCTCGCTCGCCTGCTGTGGCCACTTGCTGTCCTCGGGGCCATACTCCCCTGGTCGTATATGCTCTTCATCCGACCCTGGCTCCTCAGATGGGGTGCTACCGACGAGGAGGTAGAGAAGCCCCTGCCTGGTGACGAGCTTGTGCCTGAGCCGCGTCACCAGTCTACGCGGGCGATCACAGTCAACGCTCCTGTAGAGGAGGTGTGGCCGTGGCTCGCTCAGGTAGGCCAAGGTAGGGGAGGGTTTTACTCTTACGAGTGGCTTGAGAACCTGTCCGGTGCTCACATACGCAGCGCCCATCGCATCCACCCTGAGTGGCAGCACAGGGAGGCGGGGGACATCGTGTGGACGAGTCCCTCCTTCGGGTTTAAGGTTGAGGCGTTTGAACCGGGCAGGGCAATAGTCTTGGAACATTGGGGAGCGTTCTGTGTGGAGCCCATCGACCAGAACAGAACGCGGGTAATCCTTCGCACGCGTGCGCCGCGGGGCTTAGGTGGGATGTTCTACCACCCGTTGGTGGGGGAGTTCCCTCACTTCGTGATGGAGCGGGGCATGCTCAAAGGGATCAAGCGTCGAGCAGAACGGAACATGAACGTCCCTAACGGAATCATGGATGGGAAGGTCGTCCTGGTTACCGGCGGAACCGGCGGGATAGGTAAGGACATCGCACAAGGTCTTGCGAGCATGGGCGCGAACCTCGTCGTGGTCGGGCACGACCGGAGCAAGGGCGAGGCAGCCGCGGCCGAGATCAAGGCCAGCAGCGGCAACGAGGCGGTCGAGCTAATGGTCGCGGATCTCTCCTCACAGGCCGAGATCCACCGGTTGGTGAGGGAGTTCGAGGCCCACTACGACCGGCTCGACGTGCTCGTCAACAACGCAGGAGGGCTGTACTTGAGGCGGTGGGAGACGGCAGAAGGGATCGAGGGTACGCTCGCGGTGATCCACTTCGCCCCGGTTCTGCTGACAAACCTACTCCTCCCAATGCTTCAAAGGAGCGCTCCGTCCCGGATCGTAAACGTCAGCTCCTGGTCACACAGGTGGGCAAAGCTCAACCTAGATGACCTTCAAATGAGGGAGCACTACAGTCCGAGGGCTGCCTACAGTCGAGCGAAACTGATCAATTTGCTCTGGACGTACGAGCTGGCCCGCAGGCTTGAGGGCACGGAGGTTACCATCAACCTGGCCGACCCTGGCGGGGCAAGCACAGAGATGACCCGCTCGGAAGCCATGCCGTGGATCTTCAGAACCATCAACCGCCTCGGGCGGAAGGTCATGACGACGGAGAAAGCGGCGCGAGTATCCATCTACCTGGCGTCTTCTCCGGAGGTCGAGGGTGTGAACGGAGCGTATTTCGACAATAACAGTAAGCAGATCAAAAGCTCGAAAGCCTCCTACGACGAGGAGGCTCAAAAGCGGATCTGGGAGGTGAGCGCCGAGCTCGCGAAGCTGGATCGACGCGTGCCGGTACACGAGGCAGCCCGAACTCGGTAGATCGGTGGTAGGTTCGATAGCGTTAACCGGCTGACGTAGAGTGAGGACAAGGAGATCAAGGCCACGCCTGGGACCATCACCGCGCCCGGGCTTGCCCTACTGGTGGGCCGTGGTCACCGCAATGGTCGTTAGGAGGTAATGAAGATGAAATGGCTCTTCGCGGCGCTACTGGTACTACAGGCACACTTCGCGGCTTCGTACCTCGTTCCCTTGGACAGAGAGGCCCAAGGGGAGTTCAGTGGCCTGTTAGGGTGGGCTTGGCCCTGGTCAATCGGCGACGGCGGACTCTTGGGGCGAATCCCGGCCTCTGGCGAATACCCGATCGCTGGAGTCTGGCTCGGTGGGGGAGCGGCAATCTTGTTCATCCTCGCGGCGCTGGCAGTGATGGGGTGGTGGGTACCGTTTGGCTGGTGGAGGTTTCTGGCTATGGGAGGAGCCATCCTCTCGCTCCTCCTCATGGTGGGATTCTTTGGAGCCACGAAACTGTTGCCGATGGTCCTCGACCTCGTCGTTCTATGGCCGCCATAACCAACTGGATGTCGGCCCCAGCCACTGACTAGAGGAGATGAGGTCAATCGGTCGTCTCGGCCTTTATTCACCGACCTGCCTAGTACTACTTCGTTAGATCGATGCTCGGTCGTAGATAGCCCCTAGATTGGTAGAAAATGACCCCGGATTTTGGGACTGTAGGGCCGAAAGACGCCGAAATCAGGACCTACAGAACGACTTTTTGT
>DATDKO010000437.1:0-3294 GCA_036519935.1 Rubrobacter sp.
CGGGAAGTGGAGGCTTCTATTCCCACGCGGGAGAGGAGTTTGCGTACGTACTGTCGGGAACTCTTGTCGTGGAATTGAAAGGCCAAGGCACCTACTGGCTCGAGGCCAAAGATGTCATCTATTATCCTTCCACGGTCCCTCATCGTTGGCGGACAGAAGACGAGGAAGCAGAAGTCCTTTACGTTAATACTCCGCCTAGTTTTTAGGCTTGCACCAGGTTGACGTTCCATTTGCGATCTAACCGGACCGCGGCATCGCTTCTCGTAAAGCTCAGGCTTCCGGTCCGGGAGGTTGGCACCTCTGACAGAGATTTGACAGTTACCGGAGCGATTACCGGCGAACAGCCGAGAACGCAAGCCTCAACGATTCGCCTTATATAAGCTGTTTTCAGAACGTCCGCGAACACCCGCGAATGCCTCAAGTCGCCCTCGCATGGCGGAGGTCAGGGGTTCGAGTCCCCTCGGGTCCACTCTCTTTTTCTGTTGATTTGCAGGTAAAACGTGAGAAGTGATAGACAGACCTGATGGCGTTCCGGGGCGATTTACTGCAACCGTACTGCAACCGAGCTCGGGGTCATCGCATGATCTGAGGAAGATCGTTCGCCAGCGACCGCTAGCGGGCGTATCGAGGTGGGTGCTCTGAAGGCGCGCTCCGGTGCCGTAAAGTAGGAAAGTGAGCACGAAGACCACCAATGATCCAAGAAACTGCTGACTCTCACTGACCAGAGGTCTCGCTTGTCGGAACGGTTCGTAATACGAATGCCTGTTGTCGGAAGTTAGACCTCCCAACCACTATGGCACGAGGTATTGGACACGTATGGCGTTTCTTGCGTGCTGGCAGAATCCGCGTGGGTTAGCCTAGCGCATCTCCCATTGCGCTTGCGGCCTGATCCCCCATAGAGGGCAGATAGTGGCTGTAGGTGTCGAGGGTCATGGCTATGGTAGCGTGCCCGAGAAGTTCTTGTACCAGTTTCGGGTGAACGCCCCGGCCCAGGAGCAGGGTGGCGCAGGTGTGACGGAGGTCGTGGAAGCGTATGTCGGACAGGTTGGCTTCTCTGAGGAGGGGTTTGAAGGACCGTTTGACGAGGTTTTCGGGGTTGATTGGCGTGCCTGTCTGTGTCGTGAAGATCAAGCCGCTGTCCTCGTAGAGTCCTACGAGACGCAACTTCTCCTCGAGCTGGCGCTTGCGGTGGGTTCTGAGGGCTTTTACCGTTCGAGGCGTCAATCATTGTGGTCCTCGTCGGGTGTGGCCCGCCTCAACGTCTCGCCGATGACGTTCTCCGATCGTACTTCAGCGCCGAAAAGGCGGGTGGCGATGCGGGAAATCTCCGCGCGCTGCTCGTCGTAAGTGCCGCTGCCGGCGAGGGTGGCAGACGTACCGACGCACTGCAGGTTCTCCGCCTCGAAAGAGGGATTGAGTTGGATGAGGGGATCCGGCCATAGCAGACCCTCGTCAAGGCTTTGCTTTACCTTCTCTTCGACGCGGGCATCCTTTATACGGATGAAACTTCTCACGTAAGACCCGTAGTCTTCGACTAGACGTTTGCATAGCTCGAATACGTCCAAGACTTCCCCTCTGCACCCCTCTACAGCTCCCAAAGAAAACTTGTTCTAGTATTCAGTATATGCACTGGTAGAGTCTCGGGCAAGCATGCGGTGCAGAACGCGTACCCACGAGGATCTAGCGCTCAGGGTAGGTGCCCATTGCGGGCAACTCGTCTTCCAGAGGCCCTTGCAGCACCTCTACGATCTCGCGGGCGGCGTAGACCCGGTTGCGACGCCGACCGGTGATCTCCTCGAGGACGCCCCGCTCTTCGAGGGAACCGACCAGCCTGCGAGCGGCCTCGAAGGAGACGCCCATGACCTCGTCCAGCTCGCGGATGGAGGTTACGGGGTTCGCGAATAGGTGATTCACGGCCGTGAGCAGGTTGGGTCTTGCGCCCTCCCTCTGGAAACGCTCCCTGTAGGTCTCGCGCAACTCGAAGAGCTTGCCGGCGCGGCGGGAGGCGTCGCTGGCCTCCACACTGACGCCTCTCAAGAAGAAGAGCAGCCACTCTTCCCATTCTCCCTTCTGGCTTACGGCGAGCAGGTGGTCGTAGTAGGCGCCGCGATGCCGCTCGAAGTAGGCGCTCAGGTAAAGAAGTGGTTCGGGGAGCAGGTCGCGCTCGATGAGCATGAGGGTGATGAGCAGGCGCCCTATGCGGCCGTTGCCGTCGAGGAAGGGATGGATGGCTTCGAACTGGTAGTGGACGAGGGCGATGTCCAGTAGCGGCGGCAGCCCGGTGTCCCCGTGTATGTAGCGCTCCAGCACGCTCAAGGCGGTGGGGATCTCGGCGGACGGCGGGGGGACGTACGTGGCTTCGTCCAATCCTGCTCCGGGAGGGCCGATCCAGTTCAGTATCCGGCGGAACTCTCCGGGGTCGCGCTGCGCTCCTCGCACCCCTTCCATGAGGACGGCGTGCATCTCCCGCAACAGACGCTGGGAGATCGGCAGTTCCTCGAGGCGCGCCATGCCGTGCTCCAGCGCCCGCACGTAGTTCCTTACTTCCTGCACATCATCTCTTCGCTCCGGCTCACCGAAGAGCGGGGGCTCGGCCTCGAAGGCGTAGAGGTCGACAAGAGATGCCCTGGTGCCCTCGATACGCGAGGAGAGGACCGCCTCACGCCTGAGGAAGGGACGGGTGAGCAGGTAAGGATTCGGCAGGGTGCGACCCAGGCCCGCAAGCTCTCCCAAAGCCCGGTCGGCCTCCGAAAGCGCAGCGACGAGAGGCGGCCCGTAAGAGAGCTTGGGCGGAAGGGCGGCGGGCACGAACGCCCAGCGCCTCTCCCCCACAGAGACCAGCCTCCCCGGCGCCTCGGATGAGAAATCTTCCCTTCGCACCTCGGGGTTTATTCTACATTAGTGGGTCTAAGTTGAATAACTCTAAGATTGTTCAACCCGCGTTGCGTAACAACACCCCATGGCTTCTGCCTCCTCGGTCAGCCACGACCACTTCCCTCGGCCGAGAAGTCGGGAACGCTGTGAGCCGAGCCTCGGTTCTGCAGCTTTCCGAGGCAGGATCAAAATCCGAGTGCTGTGTGCGTGTGATTTTCTCTCTTATATAAGGTCCCACACACGCGGCTGCGCTCTCACACAGGGTACCCTTCTCGCCTCCGCGCTAGCCGTTGGTGATGCAGTTGTCGTTGTCACCATCGCGTTCACGGGCCCTCACCCCCATTTTGCCGTAGTAACCGTTGGTCCCGTCGTCACATCCTACTCGGTACCAACGGTGACAACGGGACCAACGGCGATTTC
>DATDKO010000438.1:0-6396 GCA_036519935.1 Rubrobacter sp.
ACGCCGTCCGCGGAGTTCGTGCGGGTGATGACGGTCTTCCAGGCGGCTGCGCTGTTACTCGTGTCCTGTGGCTTGGTCACGCTGTCCGTCCTTCGTGTTGAGAGTTCGCTGACTTCCTTTGGGCTGCGCTCTATCATCTCACCTTGACAATGACCTTGCCTTTTGCACGTCCTTTTTCGACGTAAGCCAAAGCCTCTTTGGTTGATTCGAATGGAAAGATCCGATCCACAACTGGCCGTATGATCCCAGAATCGATGAGAGAACCGATCTCGCGTAGTTGGTCTCCGCTTGGCTCCATGAAAAGAAAGGAATAGCTTACGTGATGGCTTTTTGCTCGTCTCTTAATTCGATAGCTCAAAAGGCGCGTTACCAGTCTCAAGATCACATTCAACCCGAAGTCTCTAGCAAAATCAGGGTCAGGTGGACCGGAGATTGAGATGAGCTTACCACCCGGTTTTAGCACTCGTAGAGACTTTTCGAGCGTCTCTCCGCCCTGAGTATCCAAGACCACATCAAAATCGTGCAAGATCGTTTCGAAATCCTCCTTCCTGTAATCGATGACAGTATCTGCACCGAGGCGCTTCACCCAATCGAGATTCGCCGTACTCGTTGTCGTAGCTACGAGCGCGCCAAGATGCTTCGCCAGCTGAATCGCAAATGTTCCTACCCCACCGGAGCCCGCGTGGATAAGAACTTTTTGCCCTTTCTTCAGGTTCGCTTTTTCAACTAGCACTTGCCAAGCGGTCAAGCCGACCATGGGGATAGAAGCCGCTTCTTCCATAGTGAGTCTTTTTGGCTTTTGAGCTACGGCATCTTCCTTCATCGAAATGTATTCCGCAAAAGTACCGACACGATCTTTATCTGGCCGCGCATAGACCTCGTCGCCCAGCTTGAATCGCCTCACTCCAGATCCAACTCGGACTACGACTCCGGCCAAATCATTACCCAAAGCGAATGGCAAGCGATAAGGCAAAATTAGCTTGAGCTTGCCATCTCTAGTTCTTAGGTCAACAGGGTTTACGCTTGCGGCGTGAATCTGGACCAATACGTCATTGTCCTGCAACTCCGGATCTGGCATTTCGCCAGCCCGCACTACATCGTTGCTTCCATACCGATCAATAAGGAATGCCTTCATGACTCATCTTTCATGACTCGAGAAATTTTAGAACCTCTTCAACAAACTCTTCGTGATGCCTGAGCGTGTCGGACTCCTATAGCGCCATCGCCAGGAACCTCGCTCGACCTGCGGGTAGAGCGCGCGCTGGTCGTCGCTCAGCCCGGACTTGACGGCCCGGCTGAAGTCGTCGACGAGGGCTTCCGGCTCACCCGCCTGCAGCGCGTCGAGTGCGGAGGCGGCCACGGTCGCCGGCGGGATCTTCTCGACCTCGAGCGGTGCGGTTAGGTCGGTGTCGACCGGTGTCGACGAAGCCGACGTGGACGCCGATGACCTGGGTGCCCTGGCGCCTGAGCTCGACGCGCGCCGCGCGCCCTCTCTCTATGCTCACCTGCTCCTCCTCTGCTTGCTTTTCGACCGAACGGTCTATACAATACTACCGACCGGTCGGTTTGTAAAGCTCGCCGGGCTGCAGGGTGGGAGTGGAAGCCGAAGAAGCGACTTACTGGAGGCGCGATGGCAGAAGTGATGGATGTGGACTCTCTGAAGGAGAGGGAGGGTCTGGTCAAGAACCTCGGCATAGAGTACGGGGAGACCGGGCCGGAGAAGGTGGTGATGCGGATGCCGGTGGACAGGAGGCACGTCCAGCCGATGGGCTTTTTGCACGGCGGGGCGAGCGTGGTCCTGGCCGAGACCGTGGCCACGGTGGGCGCGTGGCTCAACTGCCCGGAGGGCAAGACGGCCTTCGGGACGGACATCCAGGCGAGCCACCTCAGGCCCAAGAGGGAGGGCACCCTCACGGCGGTGGGTACGCCGGTGCAGGTCGGGCGCACCAACCAGCTCTGGGACGTGCGCATCTCCGACGAGGAGGACAAGCCGGTGTGCGTCTCGCGCTGCCGGCTGGCTGTGGCGGACGCGCGATGAGCCCGACGAGGGAGCAAGGCGAGAGGACGCGGCGCAGGATCGTCGAGAAGGCCGCCCCCGTCTTCAACACCAAAGGCTACTTCGGCACCTCGATGAGCGACCTGGTGCGCGAGACCGGTCTGGAGAAGGGTGGCATCTACGGTCACTTCGGCAGCAAGGAGGAGCTCGCGGTCGCCTCCTTCGAGTACGCCGCGGGGGTGATGCGCGAGCGGTTCACGTCCGAGCTGGCAAACAAGAGTGGTGCTCTGGAGAAGCTCTTTGCCATCATCGACGTCCTTAGCGGCATAGCGGAGGACCCGCCGGTTGCGGGTGGCTGCCCGGTCTTGAACACAGCCGTAGAGTCCGACGATGCCAACCCCGTTTTGAAGGAGAGGGCGCAGGATGCCATGAGCGGTTGGCTGCGCCTGGTCGGAAGGACCGTCAAGGATGGCGTAAGGGGAGGGGAACTCTCTGCCGAGACCGACCCCAGAGAGATGGCCAGCTTGGTGGTGGGGACGCTGGAGGGTGCGCTGATGCTCTGCAAGCTTTTCGACGATCCGGCCCACATGGAGCGGGCCGTCGTCCACCTCAAGCGGCACATTGGCTCGCTCGCGCGGCCAGGCGGCGGATCAGGCGGGCAGACGACAAACCGGAGCAAGGAGGTTACGGGATGATCGCCCGAGACTGGACAGAGACACCCCGCGGAACACGGGGCGTCTTCGGAGGAGGAAACGATCACCGGCGCGTGTCCGTCCGGGAGATGAGACCGGAAGACGCAGGAGGGCTGCGCAGGATGTTCGCCCGCTGCTCTCAGGAGACCATCTATCTAAGGTTCCACATGGCCTGGCCGACCGTCCCCGAGTGGGCGATAGGCTTACTCGTGGGTGCGGGAGACGTCGATCGTGATGGGCAGGCCATTGTCGCCGTGGCGGGCACGGAGATCGTCGGCCATGCCATGTACGTGAAGGACCGGAGCGACGATCGCGAGGCAGAGGTTGCCGTGATCGTCGAGGACGGGCGGCGCTCTAGCGGCGTGGGCCGACTCTTGCTCTCCGAGATAGCCGGGGAGGCACGGCGGACGGGCGTCGAGGTGCTCACGTGCACAGCGCTAGGGGACAACTACCGTCTCCTCGAAGTAGCCCGGCGGGTGTTTCCCAACGTCCGGCTCTCCTTCTCCGGCGGCTCATGCTACATACGCCTGCCGCTGGGGCGCCACGGAGGAGACCTGCCGACTGTAGACGACACCCTAGTGATGAGGGAGGTTTGACGTGAGAAACGGCAACGGCGTCGAGATAATCATCTCGACGCCCTTAAGGACCGCGATAGGCACCTTCGGCGGCGCGCTCAAGGACACCCCGGCGACGGACCTCGGGGCGACGGTAGGCAAAGAGGTCCTCTCCCGCGCTGGCATCGAGCCCGACCGGGTGGATCAGGTCATAGTCGGCAACATCCTCTCAGCCGGTCAGGGCATGAACCCCGGGCGGCAGGTCGGCATAAAGACGGGCCTCCCCGTCACCACCCCAGGCATGACCCTCAACAGGATGTGCGGCTCGGGCCTCCAGGCCATCGTATCGGCCGCCCAGGAGGTGGCCTTGGGCGACGCCGACGTGGTGATGGCCGGCGGCATAGAGAACATGGACCGGGCGCCGTTCCTCCTCGACAAGGCGAGGTACGGCTACAGGATGGGGATGCCTGACGCCAAGATCTACGACCACATGGTCTACGACGGCCTGTGGGACGTCTTCAACGACTACCACATGGGCGTCACCGCAGAGAACATGACACGCGAGTACGGTGTCGCGCGCGAGGAACAGGACGCCTACTCCGTGAGGAGCCACCGGAGGGCGGCTGAGGCGGCGGAGAAGGGTCTCTTCGACGGCCAGATCGTACCAGTCGAGGTCAGGCAGAAGAAGGAGACCGTACAGTTCGCGCGCGACGAGCACGTTAGGCCTGGCGCCTCCGAGGAGAGGTTCGCCGAACTCAGGCCCGTGTTCGAGGAGGGTGGCACGGCGACGGCCGGGAACTCCAGCGGGATCAACGACGGCGCGGCGATGATGCTCGTGACCTCTTCGGGCAGGGCCTCCGAGCTCGGGCTACCGGTCACCGGCAGACTCCTCTCCTCGGCGGTAGCGGGCGTGAACCCGGCGATCATGGGCACCGGCATGATCCCGGCCTCCAGGGCCGCGCTGAAGAAGGCGGGTCTCTCGATGGAGGACCTCGACCACATCGAAGCCAACGAGGCCTACGCCTCCATAGCTATTGCCGTGGGCCGGGAGCTAGGTATTCCGGAGGAGAAGCTCAACCCGCTAGGCGGCGCGATAGCCCTCGGCCACCCGATAGGCGCCACCGGCGCAATCCTGGTCGTCAAGGCACTGCACGAGCTGGCGCGCACCGGCGGGCGCTACGCTCTCGTCACGTTGTGCATCGGCGGCGGCATGGGCATCGCCGCCATCTTCGAGAATCTGCAGAACTGAGCAGGAGCATCTTGGCGCAAGAGAAGAAAAAGAGGATCGTGACGTGGGATGATCCCATGCCCGGGGCAGCGGCTTCCAGGGAGATGGGCGGTCTACCGTTCCTGTGGGCCATTCTCGCTGGCGAGCAGCCCCCGCCTCCCATAGGAGAGCTCATGGGCTTCGAGCCGTTGGAGGTGGAGGAGGGCCGCGCCTTGTTCGTATGTACGCCCGCCGAGTACCACTACAACCCGATCGGCGCGGTGCACGGGGGCTTGGCGTGCACTCTCCTCGACTCCGCGATGGGCTGCGCCGTGCACACAATGCTCCCTGCCGGCGTCGGGTACACTACGGTCGAGCTGAAGGTAAGCTTCCTCCGTCCGATCACGTTGAAGACCGGGCGGCTGCTGTGCGAGGGTACCATCATCCACCTCGGCAGCCGCATCGCCACCGCCGAGGCGAGGCTCCTCGACACAAGCGGCAAGCTCTATGGTCACGCCACCACTACCTGCATGATCTTGCGCAACCTAGCACCCGAACAGTCAAAGCCTTCCGTTGGCGAGTGAGGATGATGAGCGTGTGCGGGTAGTCGGCAGACGACCTGTAGAGGTTTCCTAGCGGCGCAGTACAGAGTGCCGAAATAGACTGCGGAAAGGAACACGACGTGAAAGCCGTTCAGATCGAGGAATTCGGTGGTCCAGAGGTACTGAAAACGGCGGAGATTCCTACTCCCAAGGCAAGGGAGGACGAAGTCCTGATCGAGCTTCGGGCCTCAGGTGTAAATCGATCCGACATACTCACTCGTAGTGGCAGCTACCACGCCGCGGGGCAACCCCCGATAGTGCCGGGCTTTGAGGGAAGCGGTATTGTCCGAGAGCCTGGCCCGGCGGCAACAGGCATAAGCTCCGGCGACCGGGTTCTCGCCTTCGACGGCAGGCCTGGCTTCTATGCTGAGTACATCGCTGTGCCGACACGCCACGCTGTGAAGATACCAGGCACTCTAGACTGGGACTCCGCGGCGGCTCTCCCCGTCGCTCCTCTCTCGGCCTGGTACTGTCTGCAGCGTCTCGCCCGGCTTCGGAACGGCGAAAAAGTCCTCATCTGGGCGGCTGCCAGCGGCGTTGGCGACGCGGCGGTACAGATCGCTAAGCATCTGGGCGCCACGGTTATCGCTACCGCCGGCACCGACGAGAAGGTTGCCTGGGCTTTAGAGAACGGTGCGGACGAAGGGATCAACCACGCCCGAGAGAACGTTCTGAAGAGAACGAGAGCCATTGCTGGGGAAGAGGGCGTTGAGGTGGTACTCGACACTGTGGGGGGATCGATCTTTGGCGAGAGCCTTAAAGTCGTCGGTCATGGCGGACGTGTGGTAGCTCTAGCGAACGTTGCGCTTGAGGAGAGTCGGATCGACACTCGCGACTTCTACCCGAAGAACGCGACGATCTACGGGTTTCAGATCACCAACCTCATACAACGACTTGGCTACGGTCCACGTGACGACCTCGGAGAGTTGGCCGACCTCGTGGTCCGGAATAAGCTCGAGATCCACGTGGACCGGACCTTTCCCCTAGGGAGAGCGGCCGATGCCCACCGCTACCTGGAGGAACGCCGCAACCGAGGCAAGGTTATTATCCACCCGGGGGATTAGAGCGAAGGCGGAGGAGGTGGGTGGGATATTCTGAACGTGCCAGATTCGAGAGTTTCTCCTTGGGCTTGAACGGCTCGTCTAGAGATAAATGATAGTGAAGGAGAGGCTGTGACTGTGACCACTACATACAAGCACGCGCCGACGGATATGGTCGATGTCGGCGGAGCGAGATTCGCGTACCGGCAGCTCGGTGCGGATACCGGCGTGCCAGTGATCTACCTCAACCACTTGGGCGCGGTTTTGGACAACTGGGACCCCAGGGTGGTCGACCCGAAGTAACA
>DATDKO010000439.1:0-4824 GCA_036519935.1 Rubrobacter sp.
GGGCATCTCGTCATCGGGCCTGTTGGAGTAGGGCCTCAGGATCCCACCGCAGAACGTATGGTAGGTGTGCACGCCGAATACGTTCTTGTGCCCGAGCAAGAAATCGACTTGCGTCCTCGACTCCGACTCCGAGAGCGGGTAGGGCCCAGCGCCCGTCTGCTCGTCCTCGGCCTGCCAGTGATAAGAATACTGACGGTTCATGTCGAGGCCGTAGAGAGGACGCGCTATCCGCCGCCCGAAACCGTCGTAGTCCTTGAAGATCCCTTCCCTGTAGAGCCGGTAGTAGGTGGCCCCGGGGCCTGCCTCGTCGGGGGCGCGGGGGACCATTAGCCTCGGGTCCTTGTCGGAGACGCGCCACTCGCCGCATGCGTCCACGACGCGCATCTGGAGGATGTTGCCGTCACCGTCGACATCCTCGGGGTGGAGGCCGGGCTCTTCTTCGGGCTCGGGCCAGGGTCTGAGGGTCGCCCGCAGGGTGTAGGCCGTCGTCAAGTAGCGCTCGGCGCCGTCGGGGGAGAGGCGGGGGAGCACGTAGAAGGCCTGCTCGTCTAGGAGGCGGGTCGGGAGGTCTTCCGAGCCGTGCTTTTCGAGGAGGTGTTCGATCAGGTAGAGCGCCGCCATCGAGCCAGTAACCTCGCCGGCGTGGGTGTTGCCGTCTACCCAGAAGGCCGGCTTCGTCTCAGCAGGACCTGTCTCTGCGTTGGTGAGCTCTGCGAGCCAGATCTCACGCCCCTCATAGCTCCTGCCTATGGACTCGACCTTGCAGAACCCGGGGTGTTCCTCCGCGAGCGCGCGCAGGGCCCGTGTGAGCTCCTCGTAGCGCAGGTAAGCTTCGAAGTTCGTCTTCATGTCCTACTTCCCCTCCATGTGCCAAAACCCCCCAACCAACGATGGCCTTCTTCGGCGAAAACGAGCCACTAGATGTGGCACGCACGTTTGACATGCTCCAGCATGTTGGGTAACGCCATAGTCGCCCTCTGGTAGTGTACCTGGAGTGTCTTCGGGCATATATACTTATTGCATTCCAGGGTCCCGTACGTCGAAGGTGGTAAGAGGCTGGAAACGCCGGTTGGAACGGTCCTCGCAGGACGTTACAGGGTAGAGAGCACGCTCGGTTCCGGTGGGATGGCAGTAGTCTACAGGGCTGAAGACGACATCCTCGGTCGTGCCGTCGCGCTGAAGACCCTCCATCACCACTACGCCGAGATGCCCTCTTTCAGACGGCGCTTCAGGCAGGAGGCCCGCGCGATGGCCTCCCTGGATCACGAGAACATAGTCAAGGTATACGACATCTCCCAGGATGGCGAGGTGCCCTTCATCGTTGTCGAATGTGTCTCGGGCAGGGATCTCGGGGACCTCCTCGGTGGTCGCCGCGGCCGCCGCAGCGGGCGCCTCAATGAGCAGTTCGTAAGGAGGATGGCGATGCAGCTTCTGCACGCGCTCTCCTATGCCCATAGGCGGGGCATCATACACAGGGATATCAAGCCTTCCAATATCCTCCTCACGTCGGGTGGGACCGTGAAGGTCGCTGACTTCGGCATCGCTCGCATCGTCGAGGAGGACGATGTCCCCATGGGCGAAGCCGGTGAGATCGTCGGCAGCGCCCGCTACATGTCCCCCGAGCAGCTCAGGGGTGAGGACGCGACACCGAGGAGCGACGTCTACTCAGTGGGTGTCCTCCTCTACCACTGCCTAACGGGAAGGCCGCCTTTCTCGGGCGACGTCAAGAGCCTCGCCAGGCAGCACATGCACAAAGACCCGCCGCCGCCGCGCAGGCTGAACAAGAGGATCACGCCAGGCATGGAGGCGGTGATCATGAGGGCCCTCTCCAAAAAGCCCAGGGACCGGTATTTCTCGGCCAACGCGATGCTCGACGACATAGAGATAGAAGCGCCGCCCAGGTCGGTGGAGACGACGGAGGCGCCTAGACAGGCGGGTCGCAAGGCTCGTGGTGGCGCGCTCGTCCTGGCCTCGGTGGCCGTTCTGCTACTCCTCCTGGGCGGAGGAGGGGCACTGGCCTCGGGGCTCGTCGTCCTTCCACAGGATTGGAGCGTGGCAGGCACCTTGGGTCGGATGAACCCTGTCGAGACGGAACCCCCAGCGCCGCCACAGAGTGCGCAGGGGAAGTCCAACCCTGAAGCCGCCGCCGATACAGGGGGCAAGCCCTCGGGCCCGTCCGGCGGCCAGAACGGCGCCTCCGTGACGGAGGCAGCGTCCTCCCAGGCGAAGACGCCGGCCAGGCCGAAGATGGTCCCTGTCCCGAACGTAACGGCCTACTACGACTATTACGCGGAGGATGCCCTCCTCAGAAGAGGCTTTGAAGTGAGGTTCGTCTACGATTACCAGGACGGTTTCGCACCGCGCGGGGTGACGTGGGCCACGGACCCGGCCGCGGGGACGCTGGCCCCGAGGGGCTCCACGGTGACCGTCTACGCAACGCCCAAGGACCTCCCGTTACCTCGACGACTCCGCTAAAGCGCTTCTCGGAAGGCCAAGCCTTCCGAGAAGCGCTTGTCAGCATTTTTGCCCTGGGTGGTCCTCGACGTACTGCAGGATCTATCGTTTCGAGGGGCGCTGTATAATCAACCCCGCTGGACGAGGCCGCGCTTTCAGCTTCTTTTCGTACCCGTAAGATAAGCTTTGCGTCTGAGTGCGACGGTGAGGTAGAGGAGGAAGAAGGCGACAGGTAGCGAGCGTTCGTCGTCGGTGTCAAAGACGGCCTCGTAGTTCCGGTTGGTGAGGGCTCCTGTGATGCGCACCGTAGCCATTTCCCCGGGCGGTCCGGCCCGGGCCGTGTTGCGCAGGAGGGACAGCCGGCCTTGGTAGAGGCGGTCCAGGCACTTTATTTCGGGTGCATACCAAGCTCTGCGCGGTTCTGCCGTGAGAATCTCAGCGCCGTCCGTGAACATCGTGTAGCCGGAGAGGGTGGAGTGTTCGATCCGCGCCTCCAGGTCCCCGACTTCGAGCTCGGCTCCCTCGGCTCCGTGAATCTCCAGACGTCCGATCTCCTCGCCCTCCCTGCCGAGGATTGCAAAGTCAGGAGCGAGGAGTCCTAGCGCGCGGGCCGTGAAGGAGCCTTCGAGAGTCTCCCCTAGCCTCCTCCAGGGCATGAGCGTGGGGTATTCCTGCACGGGGCTCATGATACCCTTCCATACGCCGGGAAAGCGGTGGAGTTCCCGGATGGAAGAGGGTAAATTACGCGAAAAATGGAAGTGGGCTAAATGGAGCTTAGGAACAAAGAGGAGCTCAGGAGCGAGATCCTTCAGGGCTGGTTGCGGAGCGCATGGGTCTATCCCTTCCAGGGACCAGACGAGCGCACCTACCTGCGCCTGACGCCGGGCGGGCGGCTCAAGATGCGGCGCAGGATTGGGGAGCTGGAGAGAGTCCTTGGTGTCGAGGGCACAGAGCTTGCCAGGCAGGAGGAGGCGGGCACCCTTCCCGCCCAGCGCGACAGGCTCGAGCTCGCGATGATGGTCCAGGCATATGACACCGAGCGGCGCTTGATCCAGAGCCAGGGCGCCATCCTCGGAACCCCCGCGGTGACGCTTGAGGAACAGGAGGAAGAGACCGGTCCGGACACCACTCCCTGATCCTCCCCTTGTGGCGGCCCGGTCTTGCAAACATCGGCAAAGAGGTGGCGTACTCACCCTTGCCGTGTTAGGCTTTCCGGGCGGCGCTCGTTCGGGCCTGGGCGAGGTGTCGCCAGCCAAGAGAGTGAGGGGGGACCTCTCCAGAACTCTCCAGAAATCTGTCATTCGGGCGCGTGGAAGGTCGCTCGCGGAGGGTGGATATTTGAGTCTCAAGAACCGAAGAAAGTGGGACAGGCACGGGAGAAACGAACGTGAGAACGCGTCTCACGGCCACTACTCGTCCAGCTTGAGCCCATTCGACGCGGGCAAGCGGAGCAGCCGGCGAGGGGGGATAGCGGGACCTGTAATCATCATCTGCGCTATCGTCGCCGTGCTCGTGGCTGCGGACTTCTGGCTGAACGCGGGCAAGATACACCGCGGCGTGGAAGTCGGCAGCGTCTCTTTAGGCGGTAAGACACCTGCCGAGGCGCGCCAGATCGTCAGGGACCAAGTTATGGGTCCGCTCGAGGAGATCGACTTCGACGGCCCCGCGCATTTCACCCGCAAATCCAGGGAGATGGGTGTTAGCTTCAACATAGACCAGACCGTGGATAAAGCCTACGCCGTCGGGCGCGAAGGAAACATCCTCCACCGTCTCTCCAAGCGTCTGCGCGCCTCATTCGGCGGGGCGACGATACGTCCTGACATCGACTACCAGCCTGCGAAAGCGCGGGGCGAGGTGCGCGAGATCGCCTCCCAGGTAGACCGGCCTCCAACGGAGGCCAACGTAAAGATCTACGGCTCGGAGGTGGAGGTCGCGAAGTCCCGCGACGGCTACGAGTTGAACCTCGCGGCCACCATGGCGAGCTTGGACAGCGCCATCAAGGATATGAGCGGGAAGGCCCGCCTCAGAGGCGACGTGCTCGACCCTGGGGTAGTGACGGCTGAGGCAGAGGCGGCGGCGAAGAAGGCCAGGGGAGCTCTCTCCGAGCAGCTGATGCTCAAAGCAGAGGGGAAGAGTTGGACCCTCTCACCGGCGGATCTGGGGTCGGTGCTCGACGTCACCAGGCAGGACGGTAAGATCGATGTCAGCCTCAACCGCGACCATCTGGACGGCCGGCTCACCAACGTCTACAACGACCTTACGGTCAAGCCCGTCGAGGCCAGCTACGACTTTGACGCGGACGGCGATATTTTCGTCAAGCCCAGCCACGAAGGGCGGAGCGTCGAGGGCGAGAAGCTACTCGACTCCATA
>DATDKO010000440.1:0-6832 GCA_036519935.1 Rubrobacter sp.
ATCAAGCGCGGTCTTCTGGAACGCCGCGAGGCGACCATACCGCTCTCCCGCATACAGGCCGTCCGCATCTCCGAGGGTGTACTGCGCCAACCCTTCGGCCTCTCCTCCCTGCGTGTGGAGAGCGCCGGTTACGGCGAGGACGCAGGTGTCTCGACCACGCTCTTTCCTCTTTTGCCCCGCAACGAAGTAGAGGAGCTCCTGGCTGGTGCGGCCCCAGAGTTCGCCGTCGCTCCAGCCTTGAAGCTACTCCCGCGCCGCGCCCTCCGGCGTTACGTATTCAGGGCTACGATCCCAGCCCTGCTCTTCTCTGGCGCAGCACTGGTCTGCTTTGTAGTGTTCGGGCCGGTTTTGTGGCTCCTCTCGCTCCTCCTGGTCCCACCGTCCGCCGCATACGGATGGCTCCGTTACCGGGATTCCGGGTGGGCCCTCGAAGGGGACCGTCTGGTGGTGCGCCACAGGCTCCTGGGACGCAAGACCGCTGTAGCGCCCCGGCGAAGGCTGCAGTCGCGCGGCGTAACCAGTAGCCCCTTCCAGCGCCGCCTCCAGCTCGCGACCTTCGTTACCGAGGTCGCCTCCGGTTCAGGAGGGTCGGTACTGCGGATCATGGACCTCGATGCGAGATCCGCCGGAAATCTCGTCGGGGCGCTTTCGCTACTCTGTTATCCTTCTGGTGAAACGGACGAACAATGAGGGTACACATGAGAAGACTTGCCGGGCTGGGCGCGATCGGTTCGTGGCGGTGGGGCGGCGCCCGTTACCTGCTCACGATGGTCTTCGCGATGGTTCTCGGTCTGGCTGTAGCGGTGCCGGTCTTCGCGGCGGATAGGGGAGTGTACCAGCCGCAGGTGGTAGGTGGCACAGCGGTGCCAGACGGCAAGTATCCGTTCATGGTGTCCCTGCAGGCGGACAAAAGCAATGCCAGGCCTCACAGGGAGCAGTACTGTGCCGGCTCGCTCATCGACCGGAATAGCGTGCTGACGGCCGCGCATTGCGTGAGTTTTATAAGCAGATTCACGACTCCCCTGACCCTCTCCTTCAGGGACGTGAGGATCGTCGTCGGGGGGACTGTTCTCAACAGCAAACAAGGCCACGCGCGTCGGATTCAGAAGCTCTCCGACATTTCTATACACCCGCGCTACAACGAAAATGTCAGTGGCAAGTACGACGCCGCGGTGATCAAACTGGGAACACCCGTCACCAAGAGCGCTCTACCGCTCGCAAGGACCGGGTCGGATCGGCTTGAGCGCGCGGGACGCCTGGATACCATCGCGGGATGGGGGAACACGAGGGCTCAGCCCGTGAGCGGCTCCGCAGGAACAAACATACCCGACCGGATGCAGGAGGCCAGGGTGCCACTCGTCTCCGATGCCAGCTGCGAGAGAGCCTATAGGGGTGTGTTCTTCTCCGCGCTCATGGTCTGCGCTGGTGAGAAGGGGATGGGTGTCTGCCACGGTGATTCAGGCGGGCCGATGTGGGCCACCACGAGTGCGGGGCGGCGTCAGATCGCCATCACAAGCTTCGGAAAAGGGTGCGCAACAGCCCGCTATCCCGGCGTCTTCACCGAGGTCAACGCTCCGGACATCAAGCCCTTTATCCGAAGGGCGGCCAACAGATGACCGGGAGCGCACCTCGAGACTGATGCACTAAGCCTGTGGCAGCGGTTTGCGGGAGGCGCCACCTCTGTGCGAAACGCTTTATGAGAGACTATGGGCGGAGTCGGTCAAAGCTCCCGGTATTTGCGAATCCGGTGAGAGCGACGTGTTGATGCGCCTGAGGGTGCTCTCGCCTTCTTCGTCTTCTTCGAGCATCCAGACCTCGTCAACGAGGGCCGACTCCTGCACCTCGGCGACGTGGGAGATTATGAAGATCTGGCCAAACGAGCGCTTTAGACGCTCGAGCGCGAGTAGCACGTTGTTGCGCCGCCCGGCGTCGAGGCTCCCGAAGACCTCGTCAAGGACGAGGAAGCCCATGGTGTTGCTGCCGCGGGAGGCCACGATCCTCGAGAGGGCCACCCTTGCGGAGAGGCTGGCGACGTCGGACTCGCCGCCCGAGAAGCGCTCGATGGCGTAGGAGTCATCAAAGCGGTCGAGTAGCCTCACGCGATAGTTGTCGTCGAACTCCATCCGCTCGTAGCGGCCGTCCGTTAGCTCGCGAACCAGATCGGACGCTTCGACCTCGAGCATCGGACGCGCCCTCGCCGTCAGGCTGCGGAAGAACTCGGTAAAGAGGCTGTCCATCTCATCCATGCGAGAGGCGGCGGCAGCCTTCTCGTTGGCAAGCTTTCTGTCGTCGTCGAGGCGCCCCAGCTCGGTCTTCGTCCGCTCGATGCGGTGGTCTGCGTCTTTCCACTCGCCCCCGAGTCCCTCCCGCGCGTCCCGCAACTTCGAGAGTTGCTCCTCCGCAGCCGTCACGCGCTCCACCGAAGCTTCGTAGGCCGACTCGTCGAACTCCAGGGCGGAGATCTTACGCCGCAACTTCTCCACCGTAGTCTCCGCCTCGCCTCCGAGCTCGCGGGCTGCTTGCAACGCTCTCTCCACCTCAGGGCGCGTCGCGAGGCGCCGTTCCAGCTCCTCGACCCGGCCGAGCGCCCGCTCCAGCCTGGCTTTCTCCTCCCGTTTCTCCCTGTGCACTTCGGCGTCGTAGGAAACCCCGGAGAGACTTTCGATCTCCTCGACAAGCTCCTCGACGCGTTGTGCGAGTCTGGAGTGCTCGGTAGCGAGGCTCTTTATCTGCGGGCGGGTGTCGCGCAACTCCCTCAGGCGGTCGCAGCGGGCGCGGGACGCCTCGAGGTCGGCGTCACCGGGAGCTTCAGTGCCTGTGATGCGGTACTCGAGCTCCTCGAGGTCGGATCTGGCTTTCCCGAGCTCTTCGAGACGGACGGCGACGCGGTCCTCGGCGCGGATCCACATCTCGCGCAACTCGCGCCAGCGGTTCAGGTTCGAGGTTACTCTCTCGAGCTTCTCGCCGGTCTCTTCTGCCGAGGCGGCTAGCTTCTCGGCCTCTTCCGTCTCACGGTCGGCGCGGCGACGGATCGCTGCCGCCTGCCTTCTCAAGGTGTCGGAGATCTCCGCCTGCTCCCCACTCTCGAACTCCCTGTGGCAGGTGGGACAGTGCTCCTCTGCGCCACTGTCGATAGCCTCTCTGGCCTTATCTACATTCTTCGCCTCTCGCTCGTCGGCGTTGGCCCTTCCCCTGTGATGCGCCGCGAGCTCCCGCAGTTTCTCCTCCTCCTCGCGCAACTCGCGCTGCGCCCGCTCCAGGTCCTCACCGCCCGAGAGGTCCTCGAGATCCTCCGCGAGCTCGGCGGCTTCATCCCGCGCCACCTGATACGACTCGTCGGCCTCGCGGACGGCGTTCGCGGAGACCTTATAGGCGTCGTGATCCTCAGCGAGCCTCCGTAGCTCTTCACGGCGGGCCTCCGCCTTCTCCAGCTCTCCTGTGGCACGTCCCAATACCTCTAGGGTCTCGGAGAGCAACTCCTCTCCGTCCAGGTCGAAGAGATCGTGGAAGCCTGGCAGAACCTCGTCCCTGTCCCCGTCCAGCGCCTCCAGATCGTCCGAGACGTCGCCTTCTATGTCCGAGATGCGCCGCTGTGCCAGCAGGTACTCCTTGCGATCGCGGTCACGCAGCTCGGAGCGCCGCCGGTCCTCGTCTAGCTGCTCCAACTCCGCCGCTACCTCCGGCAGCCTGGCGGTCTGGGGCTTTGTGCGCCCCAATTCCTCCTCCGCGGCGGCGAGGTCGGCGAGGTCCTTCTCGGCCTCCTTGCGGCGGTCTTCGGCGCGGCGCCTGTCAGCCTCGGCCTCACGCAGGTCGGACGTGAGGCGCGAGTGTTCGCGGTATGTACCCTCCAGGGCGGCGCGCTCCTGGCGGGAGGATTTGAGGTCCTCCTCGGCGGCGTCGTGCTCTTCGGAGATCTTCTCCAGCTTGGTTTCGAGACGATCGCACTCTTTACTGGCATTCTCCAGCTCGGTCTGCAGGGAGTCGAGGTCCGCTTCGGCGAGGCGGCCTTCGAGGAGACGAGCTTCGGAGCGGAGGGTATTGCGGTCCTCGCGCAGGAAGAACTGGGCGGTCTCGACGCTGCTGATGCCAAGGAGCTTGGAGATCTTACGCACCCTGCTTATGCCCTCGTCGTGGGCGAAGAAACGAAGCTCCTTCTGGCGGGCGTAGAATGTCGCCTCGAAGGCCGTACGGTCCATCCCGAGGAGGCTCTCCTCGACCCAGCGCGTCACGTCCGCTGTCCCGCTGACCAGGGTTCTGCCCTGAGCATCCAAAGCCTCGGCGCTCGTCGAGCCGCTCTTGAGCCGCCGCCGCACGGTAAACGAGCCGCCGTCGGTCGCCAGGGTTACCTCGACGGTGGTCGGATCCTTCGTCGAGCCGCCGCTCCAGGGGATCGACTCGTTGGCGAAGCGCGGCCCGCCGCCGCGGGAGCCGAAAAAGGCCCACAGGATGCTCTCGAAGAGGGTCGACTTGCCGGCGCCGTTTGCGCCGACGATTCCGATCGCCCCCTCGGGCGGATAGAGTACTACGGGATCTCTCAGGTGCTTGTAATTCTCTATGAAGAGGCGTTCCAGGATCACGCGGCGCTCTCCGGCTCTTCGCTCGCCGCCCGCGTCAGGTACGCGCGCCCCTTCTCCAGGAACTCGGCTGCGAACTTCGCCTCGAGCTCGCCGCGCTCCTTACGCTCCGCGACGAACGCCGCGAACTCATCGCCCAGCGGTCCGAAGACGGCGGTCGAGGAGCCGTTTCTCTCCAGATCGTCAGGCCGTTCCTCGGCGTGGACTTCCAGGGAGAAGTTCAGGCACCGGCGTTGCAGATCTCTCAGGAGCTCCCGGTCCATGCCGCTCGCTACCCCGCGCCTCACATCATAGGCCCTGAGGCGCACGATCGCCCCGTCGAGGTCGACCCCGGAGGTGCGATCCCGCACCGCCTCCGTCAGCTCCGTGGCGTTCATGTCTCGGGCTGAGATCTTCTTCAGGTCCAGCATCGGACGCGCTTCTATCTCGACGTGCTCTACGCTCTTGAGTCCCCTGCCATCGAACTCCACGATGGCGAATCCAGGTCTCGAATCTACTTCCCCGAACCCGAAGCGTTCCGTCGCCCCTGCATAGAATGCGTTCGGCTTGTGCTCGTGGAAGTCGTGGTAGTGGCCGAGGGCAATGTAATCGAAGCCTCCCTCCAGCATCCCCGGCTGCAGGTTCGCCTCGCCCATCTCGTGCTGTCGCGCCTCGAGACCAGGCACCAACCCGTGCGTGACGAGTATGTTCACGTCCGCGTCCCGCGCCGGGGTAACGGCACCCGTGCCAAATACCGCTCCGTGCGGGACGAGCGTTACCCCGACGTTGGCATCGCCGACATCTTCGTCGTGGTACTCGACATCGAAGCCGTGGGCAGAGATAGCGTTTACCAGGTTCGCGTATTCAAGGGCCGCGGTCGTAGAGCGGAGGCGCGGTGTCTCATGGTTGCCTGCTGCGACCAGGTAGGGGATGTCCTCTCGTGTAATTCGGAAAGTCTGTTTCAGGAAGCCGATGATCACATGCGTCGCAGGGCGCACAGAATCGAAGACGTCGCCGGAGTGGACCACAAGGTCCACATCGCGCTCCAGGATGGCTTCAACAGCACGCCCGTAAGCCTCCTGGACGTCCACCTCTCGCTGGTTTCGGCTCGTCTCGGGATGGAGCTTGGCGTACCTGGTGTACCCCAGATGAGTATCCGAGATGTGGGCTATGCGGACTATGTCTCTATGATCCCTTCTATTTTAGAGGCCCACGCTATTCTAGCCGGATCATCGGGTAGTTCACGAGGTAGTTTCGTAGCTATCTGTCGAAAGCAGCAATTCACAGGCAATCTGGTTTTGGATCGGCTCGCACGCCGACTACGATGACCTGATCTCATGTCATCGTCTTCCCATAGGCCCAGCGCCCTGTAGTCCTTCGTTACCCGGACCGAGTAGATCGGCTCCGTGGAGTGAATCCGCTTGAAGCGTAGACTCGGGTGATCCGGGTTCTCGACGAACCGCCGGTAGGCTTCTCGCGCCCTGTCCTTGACAGGCTACGGTAAGCGTGACGAGGCCCTTCGGAACCGGCGGGTCGTCCTTGACCTCTAAGCAACCCGGGATCCAATTCCTTCGTCTCGCCTCTTTTGTGCTCTTCCGACGCTTCTCGTGCGAACACGGACATAGCAGCCTGCGTTCCGGCGAAGCGCTCTTCCAAGCCCTCTTCCGAGGCAAGCTTCCCTAGCAACCACTCAGCCACGGCGTCTTGCTCGTCTTGGGGCACGGCGTCGAACGCTTTCTTGAGCAGGTCTGTCACTTATTCGCCTCCTGATCTGACTCTATTATCTCTGGGAAGAGCCATAATGCATGGGAGCACGCTCCCAAAATCCGTTGATATAACGTCGACATAGTTCTGGCAGCCTGCGTTAGTCCCTCATCCGATCCAGGCCGGAGAGAATCCTGGACGCGTCGCGGCGGCCAGACCCTGTCCTCGACGGACGCTTGAGATTCCAGCGGAAGTTCTTGTATGGATCTGCTGCGCCGTGGCCCGTGCGGTGGGCCGCTTGCACAGCGTCGAGGGCCTCGTAGACTTGCTCTTCCGGCACGCCCTGTATCTCGGATCGGATGTCGGCGATGATCGGAGGTCTGGCCGTGAGGTTGCGCATGACGGCGAGGACCGAAGTCGCCGGGTCACCACGCCGTTCGCCGAAGATGTCGGTGCCCTGCTTGCCCATCAGGACGGGCGGGCGCGGGAAGCGGCCGAACACGGGCACGGCGTAGTGGGCGTGCCTGAGAAGGAGCTGGCCCTTTTCGAGTTGGAGCAGCTCCTCGCGAGTCGTG
>DATDKO010000441.1:0-9897 GCA_036519935.1 Rubrobacter sp.
TCGCCGTCCCAGTCGACCCTAACGGTGACCATCATCAGCCCCGCCTCCCCAGAAGCGTCGCCGAGGTCGGTACCGATGGACTGGGTGGCTATCGTGTATGCGAAACCGGAAGGGTTGCAGACGCCGGCCTTCGGGCCTCCCTCGATGGCCTCGTACGGAAGGCTCTTCAACTGTTCCAGAGCTTCTGTACGGCGCACATCCGCGCCTTGTCGTAGTCGGCGCTCGCGTCAGCGGCCCCGATCGCCGCGTCGAACATGCCTACCATGGGTACGACGGCGACGGCGAGGACTACCATCGCCACCATCACCTCTACGAGCGAGTAGCCGGATTCTTGTGCGGTGCTCTTAGTAAGAGATACCGCCGATCCTTATCCTCGAGGTCGGGGCGTTGAAGACGACCGGGCAGGTCGGGATACCGTCTTCCGAGCTGATCACGACGGTACCGCTCTGGCCTGGTCTGAGGGTCCTGACCGTGCCGTTGGAGTTGAACTCGAGGGTGCGCGTGGCGCCGTTCTGTGCGGCGTCGGACCCGCAGGAGCTTGGCGGAACGACAGCGTCCCTGTCCCCGTGCGAGCAATCAGGATCGAAGGTGACATCCTTGATCTTCGTGCTCTCGGGCAGCTCTCGTTGGACCAAGGGGGTGTCATCAGCCAGCGCGGGTGTGGGGTCGCCGGCACCGTAAGGGAAGTTCAATTTGACCATGCAGTAATCTGCCGAAGAGCAACGGCTGAGAGGGGTACCATCGTGCATGAACACCACCCGCCAGTCAGTCAGTTGCTCGGTAGCCCTGGTGTGGGCGAGCCGCAGGTCGGCGGCGAATTGGTCGGCGGCGGCCTCGACCCGCCAGCGCTCCAGCAGAGCAAGCAAGACGATGATCCCGATGGCGAGAATGATGCTTATGATGGACACGGCCGTCAGGATCTCGGGCAGGGTGTAGCCACGCTCTTCCTTACAAAAGCGGGCAAAGTTCGACCGTATCACGCGCATGGCCTACTTGTCGACGCGGATACGGGCGGACTTTAACGGGCTCTCACGAGCCCGAAGAGGTCCTTACGGGCGCTCGATGAATTCTATCCGGTAGCCGTCGGGATCTTTGACGAAGAAGATCCTGGTCCCGCTGCCCATGGCGTGCGGCTTGCTCTCGAAGTTCACGCCGCCTGCTTCTTCGAGCCTGTCCGCCAGGGCGTCGAGGTCTTCGACGGCGAAGGCGACGTGGCTATAGCCTGTCCCGAGCTCGTAGGGCTCCTTTCGGCCGTGGTTGAGGGTGAGCTCCAATCGAGGCTCGGGGTCACCGGGCACGGCGAAGAAGGCGTTGGTCGCGCCGTCACCGATAGGCGTCTTGCGGGCAAGCTCCAGGCCAAGCTTATTCGTGTAGAAGTCTATGCTCCGGTCGAGATCCAGGACCCTGTAGCAGGTGTGCACGAAGCGCATTGGTCGCTCCTTTCAGTCGCTCAGCAATTCAGCTTATCAGCATGTCAGCATTTCAGCAGGCCGCCTTGCAGGCGGCTTGTCAGCAAGGGCTTTTGCGCACGCGATAGCTGAAATGCCGAGAGCGCCCGACAGGGCGCGTGCTGATAAGCTTTACTTATGGAGAGGATCTCGCGGGATCTGCCTGAGAGTCCGGCCCGCAGGGTGGCCAGGATCGCCCGTGTCGGGGCGCGCTACGGTTTCGGCTTCGTGTTCAGGAGCCGCCTGCTGCCTGGTCGGCGCAGGGAAGAGCCTGGGAGGGTAGGAACGAGGCTACGCTACTCCCTCGAAGAGCTGGGCCCGACGTTCGCGGAGCTGGGTCGCTTCCTCTCTATACGCCGCGACCTGATCCCACCCGACGTGGCCACCGAGTTGGGACACGCGAGGGTCGTAGCGAAGCCGGTCAACTTCCCGGAGGCGCGGGCTCGTATCGAGAGGGAGCTTGGCAACACGCTGGAACGACTGTTCGTCGAGTTCGAGGAGGTCCCTGTCAGGGTCGGTCCGTTTACCCAATCGCACCTGGCCGTGCTGCCTGGAGGACGACCCGCTCTCGTTGTCGTCAACCGCACGGGCGTGCGCAGGGACCTCCTGGCGATGCGACCCGTGGCCGACCTGACGCGCCGGAGGCTCGGCGACCGGTTGCCCCTCGATCCCTCCGCGATCGTGGCCGAGTTCACCGCGCACGTTACCCACCGCCGCGACATGTACTATTCGGCCCAGATCTCCCGTCGCCTGAGAGAGCTGGAGGATTTCCGGCTCCTCGTTCCCAACGTCTACAGGGACTACTCGACGGGCCACTGCGTGACGTTCGAGGAGCCCGCGAACTCTGGGCCCCTGGAAGAACAGCACTACGTGCAGGTCTCGGAAGCACTCGTGCGGCTCGCGCTGACTGAGGGAGTTATCCTCGCCGACCCGGCAGAGGTACGTTTCGTCCTCGACTTCCCCGCAGGGGAACTCTGGCTCGCCGACCCGACTGAGGCGTTTGGCCTGGACCCAGAGAGGCTACGGGGGGTGGCCGAGATCCTGGCCGCAGTGCGTCGCGGGGACGTGGAGGGTGTGGTGCGCGCGCTGCCGCTGGCAGGGAGCTTTGTCCCCCACGACGCCTCGGACCTACGGCGTGAGTTGCGCGAGGCCATGGGCGCGCTGGGCGGTCCTCTGTGGCGCGAACACTCCCTGGAGAAGGTCAGGGACAGGGGACTCGAAGCAATCCGTAGAGGAGGGGCGCGGCTGCACGTCGAAGTCGCCCAGATGGTGGATTTCCTGGTCAAGGTAGAGAGGCTCGGGGGAGAAGGACAGACGCGGATAGTAACGGCGGCGGAGGCGGCCGAGGTCCTCATCTCCCGCTACAGGAACCCCGCCTACGTCGCAGCCCGCCTGGCGCGCAGGGTGGCCCAGCCCGACGCCCTCGCGGATTTCCCACGCCAGGTCCACGCCCTCCTTGATGAGCTCAAGGATGGCGAGATCGAGGTTCGTTTCAGGCACGGCGGGCTGGATGAGCTCATTTCGAAGGTGGACATCCTCGCCAACCGCCTGGTCTTAGCCTTCCTCATAGCCGCCCTCATAATCGGTTCTGCGATGCTTGGGATCTTCGTCAAGAGCGGCGTCAAGTTCCTCGGCGTGAGCGTGTTCGGCCTTATCGGCTTCGTCGTTGCCGCGCTCCTGGGGCTCCTGCTGCTCGTCGGCATCATCAGATCCGGACGCCTGTAGTGTCAGCATGTCAGCACGGCGCTTCGCGCCTTTCAGCACGCTCGGGCTTACGCCCTCGCTTGTCAGCATTTCAGCTTGCGCAAACACCTTGCTGACAAGCGACAGCCGAAGGCTGGAGCGTGCTGAAGTGCTGAAAGCACCCGACAGGGCGCGTGCTGAAATGCTACTCGTGGCAGAGGCCGTTGCGTTTTGCCGGAAACTCTGCCGGACACCCTCCATCCGCCATCAATGGTACTGGTCCGTTTGTTGGGCCGCCTGAGGCGAACAGATTGCGGCTCTTTTGTAGTGGCTTTGGTTTGGGTGATGCGGATGCGTTACTGTTTGGTGACGCGCTGGCAGAAGGCTTGCCCGACGGTGCACTGCTTGGCGCCGGGGTGATTGGCGCCGGAGTGCTGGCCGCTACGCTGCCGCTTGTGCCGTAGGGGTAGTTATCACAGGCTCGTCCGTTGCCGTCGGAGTCCAGGTTGTTGGGGTCGCTGGGGTCGCTGTCGAGCTCGACCTGCGCCGATTCTTGAGAGCCGAAGCTGGCGCAGTCGTACTGGTCGGCTTGCGCCACGGCCGGCTTGCTCGGATAGATTATCTGCTCGTAGGTGCCACGCAATACGAAACCGGCCACTAGCACCAGCCCCACCATTACCAGCTTCGACGCTGTATTTCCCATCCTGTGGCGCATTGTATCCTACTGCGCATGCAGGCGGTACTCTCACGTCAGATGGTGCGCCCTCCGTGGCGTCGGGCTCGGAGAAGGAGAGGCAATATTACCTCTACAGCTCGCCGATAGCGTTCGCCACAAACGTCTGTAGAATGCCATCTGACCGCGAGACGGTCGGGGCAGAATGAAGGTTTCTACAGAGAGGTAGGAGCGCATGGATGATCAGACACGTAGTGAGATCCTCAAGACCATCCCCTACGGCTTCTACGTCACCGGCGTTGTTGGCTCGGACGGCGAGGTCAACGGGTTCACCACCTGCTGGGTCTCGCAGGTCTCCTTCGATCCGCAGCAGGTCGTCGTCGCCGTCCGCAAGGACCAACACACGCACGACCTGATCGAACAGGGTGGTGTCTTCTCCCTGAACTTCCTCGATACCGATCAAGAAGATCTGGCCCGCAAGTTCACCCAGCCCCTCCAACCCGAGAACGGCACCCTCGCCGGCTCGCCATACTCCATGGGAGAGACGGGGGCCCCGCTCTTCGACGAGGCGTTCGCCAACCTGGAGTGCCGTGTGGTCGGCAAGATGGAGGCCGGGGATCATACGGTCTACCTCGGGGAGGTCGCCGCTGCACACCTCGGGCGTCCCGCCGATATCCTCACCGACCTCGACACCTCAATGGAGTACGGAGGATAATCAGCACGCTTCGCCTTCGCTTGTCAGCATTTCAGGAATTCTTCAGTAACAGATTTGAACCAGCGGGCGATGTGTATGATCTTGATGGCCCAACCGATCTGGAAAGTGCTGTAACCAGCTCCATGCCGGGCAGTCGCTTCTGAATTCGATCCGCCACGGACGAGGTTCTGATTCCAACGCGCTAAAGGTCCCTGTGCGTATAGCCGAATAAGTACGTGGAGCGGGCGGAGGCCCGGCGGCGACAGAGGCGGGTAGAAAGAACGGGAGAAAGGTGTTCCCCTGGTTCTCATGGCGGATGGAGGAGCTTTGCAAGACGGATGAGGGAGGCTTCACCCTCATAGAGTTACTGGCAGTGATAACGTTGCTGTTTCACAAACAGCGTTACCACTCGCAGACCCGGCCCAACTGATCTCCACTCTCCCATCGGCAAAGACGTCCGCCCTTAACTTGAGGCGCTTGTACCACTGGTGGCGCTGCTCTGGCGTCAAAGAGTCGAGTGCCTCGGGTGCCTGTGCCTCTAGAGCATCGAGCAGGGAGTCTCGGTCTGCCTCTAACTCCCGCACGTACTCCTCGCGGCTCCGCAGGGCCTCAAGCTCGTGCTCGGCAGTCTTGCGAGTCTCGTCCAGTTGAGCCAAGTAAGCCTTGAGTTCGGGCAATGTCACGGCGTCGGCTGCGAACGCCTCCTGGTATTTGGCACGCTTGCGCTCCACTTCCACTAACTTGTCCGCCCATAGCTTTGCGTCTTTGCTAGGATCTCCTCGCGTGCCTCTTTTCTCAAGCTCGATCATCCTGTCAAGGTCGGTGCGGAGTTCCTCTGGATTCTTCATCACCCCGGAGACGTAATTCCAGACCATCGGCTCCAGTCTGTCTGCCCGCTGGTGTTTGTTGTTAGTACACACCTTGTAAGCGTAGTGGACTTGAACCCTTGAGCAGCGGTAATAGTAGTTTACGTACTTCGTGTTGGGTTTCCGAACCGTGTGAGTGCTCAACGCCCACCCGCACTCAGCGCAATGTGCGAGGCCACCCGAAAGCTCCCACGGCCGGTTATTCTTCTGGGAGAACTTCACGTTGTCCTTAATGGCCTCTCGGGCGAGGTCAACCCATTCTCGCGGAATGCCCGAGTCAGGTACGGGCACTGCTATCCACTCCTCTTCCGGCCTCTGAGTTATCTTGGCACGCTTCTTATAGTGCTTGCCGTCGGGGCGGTTGACTGCCTCCTGGTATGTCTTCGTCCGCCGCCGGTTGAACCACCAGATGCCGTAGCGTTTCTTCTGGTCGAGCCTTGAGGCCACCTCCGCAGACATCTGTCCCTTAGCTACGAACTCTGCTATCTCCTCACGGGAGTGAGGCCGGTAGGCATCGTCTAGGATAGCCCCTCTGATAAAGAACTGTCCCCAAACCTTCTTCCCTTCGGGAGTTGGCAGTCCTTCGAGCTCGAAGGCGCGTTTGACAGCACGGATAGCGGCACCTTCGATGCCCACCATGCGGACGATGCGCTTTACGACGGCCATAGTCTCCTCGTCTACCTCGTAGCCGTCCCTAGAGGCGTTGTAGCGGAAGCCGTAGTGCGAGCGCTTGGTGGCGATGACCTTACCCTCTCTGGCCTTCCTGAGCTTACCTCGGCGGCTCCTCTCGGCGATCTTAAGGCGCTCGTAGCGGGCTATCTGATCCAGTATGCCAGTGGTTAGTTCCCCTTCTGGGCTCCCGTCTCCCCTGTCGTTGAGCGCTCTAAGAGCCGTGTTGTGCTCTGCGAACTCCTCTCGTAGATAGAAGAGGTACGCAGGCTCACGGGCGAACCTATCGCGGTCCTGTGCCAGCACCACAGAGACACCACCACCCGCTACAAGGTCCCGCACGTGGTCCATACCTGGCCTCTCAAGGCTTGCGCCGCTCTGTCCGGCGTCTACTACCTCTTCTAAGACCTCGTAGCCTTCTCGGGCAGCGTACTCCCGCAGAGCTTCGAGTTGCTGGGCAAGAGAGTAGCCGGAGCGGGCTTGCTCGTCTGTGGAGACGCGGGCGTAGAGGATTACCCAAAGGACGGCCCTCTTCAGGCCGTGGCCGATAGTGGAAGGCATGGTTACTCTCCTAAGAGGTCTGTGGGGGCTACATCGAGGACTCTTGCGAGCTTGCGGAGTGCGCTCATATGGGGTTCGGACTTGCTCAACTCGATCCTGTTGAGGGCGTTGATGGAAACGCCCGCTTTATTGGCCAGCTCATGTTGCGTTAGCACTCGCCGTGTGAGTAGGTTCTTTAGTCTGTCTCCGAGGTAGGTCACGGCTTGCATTGTGTCTATCCTTCCCGCTGTCGTGCTGTGTTGGCGTGTCTCCACCTTGTACAAACTTCAAGCAGGCTTGGCTACGGACCGAAAAGCGAGGTAGGGTCCACATCCAACGCATGTGCCAGCTTCCGGATCGTCCGGAAGTGCGGCATTGTCTGATCGCGTTCGATGTTGACGATGGTGCTGGGGCTTAGAGCTTGCGCCAATAGGTGAGTAGTGTATGTGCCATGCGATGGTCAGAAGGCTGTGCATTCCCTCTGAGAGTTGTCATGTGCGAAATGTTGCCCGCCTATTGGCGCAAGCTCTTAATACCATTTAACACAAATCTAGCCCATTTGAGTGATACGCCAACCCCTCTCACAAGAGTATGCTGCAGTCGTTACGTGGGCCCGACAAAGCAAGGAGGTACAGAGCTCATGAAGAGATACGTGGCGGCCCTATTGGTGGTGTTGGGAGTGGTAGGCCTCGTGGGAGTACTGGCCGTAGGGACAGGGTTTGCCGAGGACGAGAACGGCGCCAAGGCGAAGTGCTCTAAGGCCACGCTGCACGGGACATATCTGTTCGCCCAGGATGGGGTTTACGTCAAGGGGAAGGACCAGGTGCCGTTCGCCTTTGCAGGGATGGAAAAGTATGACGGCAACGGTAAGGTGAAAGCCGTCGTTTCAGCTAACTTTAATGGGGATGTTGCTCGCCACCAGTCCATCCCTGGCACGTATACCGTCAAGGCGGATTGCACAGGCATCGTCACCTACGGTCCAAAGGAAGCGCTTGATTTGTACATCGCCCCCGATGGCAGTATGTTCTCGTTCGTCCAGATCAAACCCTCCCAGCAGGTGACGTCGGGGTTTGAACTGCAGGGAACGGCCAAGCGGGTTGGCCCATAGGAGGCGAAGTAGTTCGCACGCAAAAAGAAGGGCCGGGGCTAAGAGTAGTCTCGGCTCTTCTTCTTCTTGCCCTTATTCACCGAAGTGCGTGGAATAGGTATTCTCGGAAGTTGCGCCAGGCATCCTAACCCTTCACACTTGGTTCGTTAGCTAACTTTGGCGGGGCTGATCACCCCGCTCCTTTATTACGGAAGGGGTAGAGCAGCGGCGTTGAGGAAGAGGCTGCCAGTCCCTTGGTTTGTGAAGGCTCTGTGCCTCGCGGCAGCGGTGCTCTTCGTCCCGCAGATCGCGTGGGCAAGTTCGTACGTGGCAGGTTCTCTGGTCCGGGTGTCGGGGACGAGTCCGTTCGCCGGGTCGCACTGCGGTCTCGCGGGGCAGACGGGGAAACACTTCCTCAACAGCGAGGTCGAACCCTTCGTTGACGTCAGCCCCGCGAATGGGGACAACATTATCGGCGTGTGGCAGCAGGATCGCTGGTCGAGCGGCGCTTCACGCGGCAACGTAGTGGGCGCGAGCCTCGACGATGGCCGAACGTGGAAGGTGATAAAGCAAACCAAGAACTCGCTGTGCACCGGAGGTACGGTGGCCAACGGCGGCGGCTACGAGCGCGCCTCCGACCCCTGGGTAACGATCTCGCCTAACGGGGACGCCTACCTGATGAGCTTGTCAGTGGACCAGGATCCCAACGCCCTCGGCGACTTCAATCCCGAGGCCATGCTGGTGTCTAAGTCCACCGACCGCGGGCTCACCTGGAGCAACCCCTCAACGCTCATCCGCGACGCCAACCCCAGACGCCTCAACGACAAGAACTCGATAACCGCCGATCCCAACGACTCGCGCTACGTGTACGCGGTCTGGGACCGTGGGTCCGCGATTGGTCCTGTCTTTCGGGGGCCGACGCTGTTCACGCGAACCACCAACGGCGGGAGAAGCTGGGAGGAAGCGCGCGTCATCTACAAGCCGAGCGCCTTCGCGCAGACCCTGGGCAATCAGATCGCGGTGCGTCCGCAGGGTGAGCTCATCAACATCTCCACCCTCATCCGCAACGTTCGCAGGCCGGGTGCTCCCCTTCTCAACGTGACCGTCATGCGCTCCGAGGACAACGGCCAGACGTGGTCTGGCCTCATCCGGTTCGAGAGGATGGTCAACCCCGGCGTAGTCGACCCAGACGACGGCGAGCCGCTCCGCCCCGGCGATCCGGTCCGCACCGGCGACATCATCCCCGACATCGCGGTCGACCCGAACAGCGGCCAACTCTACGCCGTCTGGCAAGACAAGCGCTTCTCCGACGGCCGTTTCCGCAGGCACGACAGTATCGCGCTCTCGACCTCGACCGACGGCGGCCTTAGCTGGTCATCCGCCGTGAAGGTCAACAACACGCCGACCAACATCCCGACCGGCAACCAGCAGGCATTCATCCCAGCAGTTGACGTGGCGGAGGACGGGACCGTTTCGGTCGCCTACTACGATTTCCGCAACAACACGCCTAATCCGAACACGCTGCCGACAGATTACTGGGTGGTCCACTGCCACGCTTCGAAGAAGGGCGACTGCTCGCGGGGCTCGCAGTACGGCGCTGAGCTTCGGCTGACCAACGCCCCGTTCAACATGGAGCGAGCCCCGGACGCCGGCGGATACTTCCTCGGCGACTATGAAGGCCTTGCGAACGACGTGGCCGGAGAAGGCACCGACTTCACGCCCCTCTTCTCGCGGCCGCAGGGGGGGGATCCCGCCACCATCTTCTTCAGGAGAGTCGGTCCCTAAGAGCCCGTTGGGTGAATAGAGGGACCTCCCGCCCCTCTATTCACCGGAGTGCGTGGAATAGTAATTCTCGGAAGTTCACTTGCAGGATCGTGCATAGACCTGCTCTGAGAGGCCGCGAGGATGGCCGCTGACGGGCACGGCCGGGTAAGGGTAAGATGCGCGGTGGTGAGGAGCGAGCAGAGAGGGGCGATACGTGGAGCTCGACAGGGACAGGGTTGCAGACATAGCCCAGCGTCACGGGGTAGACGAGCGCGAAGCCTTAATCCTCTACCACCTCGGTCATGCCTTCGAACTGTACTTCGAGATTGCGCAAGAAGAAGATTACGGCTACGACGTGAACCTACAGGATTGGGTCGATCATCACACAGGTCTGATAAATCTCCTGATGCGCCGGGTTGTTAGAAGGGATCACCCCGGAGGTTGGCGCACCGGGGACGAGATCATAGCTCTGA
>DATDKO010000442.1:0-5916 GCA_036519935.1 Rubrobacter sp.
CCGCGGATACCGTCAACTAGAGCGGGTGCCACGCCTGCCGCGCAGGGTAGCCGAGAGCCTCATCAGGGAGTTCGGCTCTCTCGAAGAGATCCTCGGTGCGACGGAGGAGGAGCTCGACGAGGTAGAGGGGGTCGGCCAGGCCCGCGCCCGCACCATCCAGCGCGGCCTCGAACGTCAGCGCAGCCTGGAGACCACGGGCGAGGTCTCATAGAGGACCGGGGATCAGCGATCGCGCTAGTGCTCGCCGGCGGGACAGGCCGCAGGATGGGCCGCCCCAAGCAGTTCATCGCACTCCTCGGCATGCCAGCCCTCCACTACACGCTGCAGGCCTTCGAAGAGTCTGCCGAGGTCACCAGGATCTACGCCGTCGGCCACAGGCAAAGGATCGAAGCCCTCGCGCAGGCGGCCGGCATCACCAAGTACGCCGCCTGCACCGAGTCTGGCGAGGCCCGGTCCTTCTCGACCAGGAACGGCCTGCTCCTCTGCGTGGAAGACCCCGAGACCATTGTGCTGGTGCACGACGGATCTCGTTGCCTGGTCACGCCCGACCTCATAAAACGCGTCGTAAGAGCGGCAGATGGAACTAGCGAGCCTGACGGCATCGTCCCGGGCGTCCCCGTCTCTGACACTATCAAGGTCGCTAGGGAAGGTATCGTCGCCGAGACCCTGGACAGGACGAACCTGTATGCGGTCCAGACGCCCCAGGCGTTCCGTCTCGGCCTGCTGCGCCGCCTCCACGACTCGCCAGAAGAGTTCCTCCGTGCCGCGACCGATGAAGCCTCCCTGGTCGAGCGGGATGGAGGTCGTGTCGAGGTCGTCGCGGGGGAGAAGACCAACATCAAGCTGACCTCTCCGGAGGACCTGGTGTTCGCCGAGGCCATACTCGCCGTGCGCGAGGGTGCTGCCCGTGAGGCCCTGCCTTGATGCGGGTTGGGCTAGGTATCGACGTCCATGCCTTCGCCGCGCCTGATGAGGGCCGCAGGCTCGTACTCGGGGGAGTCGAGATCCCCTCCGAGAGAGGCCTCCTCGGCCACTCCGACGCCGACGTGCTCGCCCACGCCATTACGGACGCCCTCCTCGGGGCGGCAGGTCTCGAAGACATCGGCCACTACTTCCCCGACACGGACGAGCGTCACAGCGACGCGGACTCTATCGAGTTGCTGCGCGAGGTTCGCGGGCTCGTGGGAGGGTCGTGGAGTGTTGCCAACGTGGACGCCGTCGTTATCTGCGAGTGGCCAAAGATCAGGGACCACAGGGAGGTCATGCGAAAGAACCTCGCCGCCGCCCTGGGAACAGAAGAGTCCCGCGTCGGCGTACGAGGCACCACGACCGAGCGTCTCGGCTTCCCAGGCAGGGGCGAGGGCATAGCCGCCCAGGCGGTGTGCTTGCTGGAACGGCGTTGAGCGGGGTCAGGGTCCGCTTCGCCCCGAGCCCGACAGGGCTCCTCCACCTCGGCGCGGTCCGCACCGCGCTCTTCAATTACCTCTTCGCCAGGCATTACGGAGGAGACCTGATCCTCCGTATCGAGGACACTGACAGGGAGCGGAGCAGACCCGAATTCGAACACGCACAGCTCGAAGACCTCGAATGGCTCGGCCTGTCTTTCGACGAGGGCCCTTATCGCCAGAGCGAGCGCGATGAACTCTACGAGACTGCTGCGCAGCGCCTGACGGATGCCGGTCTTACCTACGAGAGCACGGACGAGTCGGGAAGGCGCGCTCTCTACTTCCGCCCGCCACAGCGTGGAGGTAGCTTCGTGGATGAGTTGAGGGGAGAGGTGACGTTCGGCGCCGTGGAGGACTTCGTGATTCGAAAGTCCGACGGCACGCCTTCGTACAACTTCGCCGTGGTCGTCGACGATCTGGAGCTGGGGGTTACGCATGTTATCCGGGGGGAAGAACACCTCTCCAATACCGCCCGCCAGACGCTACTCTACAGGGCGTTCGGTGCGACCGAGCCCCGGTTTATACACCTGGGCGTCATCCTCGGTCCGGATGGCAAGAAGCTCTCCAAACGCCACGGCGCCACTAGCATCGTGGACTATCGTAGGGAAGGATACCTGCCCGAAGCGTTGGTGAACTACCTCGCCCTGCTCGGCTGGAACCACGCTGAAGGGAAGGAGGAGTTCGCGGGCCTCGATGAGATCTCGCACGAATGGGACCCCTCACGGCTAGGGACGAGCCCGGCGACCTTCGACCCTGACCGTCTGCTGTTCTTCAATGCCAACCACATCCGGCGCCTGCCTGCTGAGGAGCTTCTCACGCGCCTCGAGCCTTTCCTCCAAGAGCCGCTGCCAAGCGGGCGGGAGCCCGCGGCCCTGGAGGCCATTAGAGAAGATATGAAGACCCTCTCCGAAGCATCGCGTCTGCTGCGTGGGATCATGGGCCCCGTGAACCCTGACGTTCTCGTAGAGGAGTTGCAGGACTCGAGCGACGAGGTCTTCGCGCACGCCGCCGCCGGGCTGGAAGGCCTGGAGTTCGGGGATGTGGAGGAGGCGCGCGACTTCGTCGCCGGGCTTCGCGCGTGGGCGAAGGAGCGGGGGAAGAAGACCAGGGATCTTTTACACCCTCTGAGGCTAGCGCTCACGGGCAAGAACAGGGGGCCCGAGATGGCTTACCTCTTTGCGGTGTTGGGTGCTCAGGAGGCCAGGGAGAGGATACTTCGGGCTAGAGAGGCTAGACTAGGGGCATGAGCTTGCTCGTAAAGGACAGCATGAGCGGCAAAATGGTCGAGGTGGGGGAGAGTGGCGGGCTCAGCCTCTACATCTGCGGTCCTACGGTTTACGATCACATCCACGTCGGAAACGCGCGAGCGCCGCTGTTCTGGGATGTGGTCGCCAGGTACTTTAGGAGCCGGGGTTACGACGTGACGTTCGTCCAGAACATCACGGACATAGAGGACAAGATCATAAACAAGGCCAACCAGGAGGGGGTCTCCTGGCAGGAGATCGTAGACCACTATACGGACTCCTTCCACGAGCGGCTGGAGATGCTCGGCATAGGGATGCCCGACATCGAGCCACGGGCGACCGAGCACATCCCTGAGATGATCTCCCTGATCGAAGAGCTGATAGAGAAGGGTCACGCCTACGCCCCTGAGGAAGCCAAAGGCGACGTCTACTTCGCAGTAGAAAGCTTCCCGCTCTACGGTGCCTTGAGCCACCAGCGTCCCGACGAGATGCGCGAGACGGAGAGGGGCCAGACCGGCTTCAAGAAGAGCCCGCTGGACTTTGCGCTATGGAAAGCCTCCAAACCTGGCGAGCCTTCCTGGGAGAGCCCGTGGGGACCCGGACGCCCTGGCTGGCACATCGAGTGCTCTGCGATGGTGAGCAAGCACCTGCCCGAAGGGGCCGATATCCACGGCGGCGGCACGGACATACGCTTCCCGCACCACGAGAACGAGCTCGCCCAGAGCGCCGCGGCCCACCCTGACCAACCCTTCGTCCGCGCCTGGGCCCATCACGGTATGGTGACGCTCACGAGCGGAAAGATGGCTAAATCCGTCGGGAACGTGCTCGACGTGACGCGGACCGTAGACCTCCACGGCCGCAACGCCGTGCGGATGTGGCTCCTGCAGAGCCACTACTCGCAGCCCATCGAGTACTCAGAGGAGATCCTGGATGAGAAGCGCCGTTCCTACGAGCGGCTCATGCGTCTGTACCTCCAGATCTCCGGTTCGCAAAGTTCCTCGGGGCTGTCTGACACGCTGGCAGCGGATCTTTGCGAAAACGTCGAAGCTGCGATGCAGGACGACCTGAATACTCCCGAGGCAATGGCGACACTCTTCGAGGTCGCCGGAAGGGCGGGACGTGAGATCTCGACGCGCCCTGGAGCCGCGGGCGAGTTCGGGTCGCTCGCTGAGGCCATAGAGGAGGTCATGTCCATCTTCGGGTTCGACCTCGCGCAAGAGTTATCTACCGGGGTGGAAGGCGTGCATATCAGGTACTCCGAGGAGCCTGGCGCGGAGGTTCTGAAGCGTGTGGCCACGAGAGAGAGCGCGAGGCTCGAGAAGGACTGGGCCACCGCCGACCGGCTGCGCGAAGAGCTCCACGCTGATGGGTGGGCCGTGGAGGATACTTCTGAAGGTCCGATCCTCAGCCGAAGGTAATTGAAACAGGAGACCATCTACGGCATAAGGCCCGTGGTCGAGGCTCTCGAGAGCGGAAGACGAAGGGTCTTCGAGGTCATCGACGCGGTGGGGAGCGAGGAGCTCGCAAAGGCCGCCGGCGCTCGCGGTGTAGACGTGAAGCGCGCATCCAGGCAGCGGGTAGAGGAACTTGCAGGGGGTGGAGTGCACCAGGGCGTAGCTGCCAGCGTCGAACCCTATCCTTATTCCGGACTGGAGGAGATCCTCTCCACCCCTGAGCCTCTGGTACTCGTGCTCGATGGTGTCATCGACCCACGCAACCTCGGGGCTGTCCTGCGGGCCGCGGACGCGGCCGGGGCCAGTGGGGTCGTGATCTCGAAGGACAGGGCCGTCGGGGTTACGGCCGCTGCAGTCAAGGCGAGTGCGGGTGCGAGCGAGCATGTGCGCGTCGCCAGAGAGACCAACCTCAGGAGGGCCATAGACAAGATGAAAGGGGCAGGTCTCTGGGTCTACGCCGCCGAGGTCGGCGGGACGCCATACACCGACCTCGACCTCGCCGGGGCCGTGGCGCTTGTGCTCGGCAGCGAGGGGCGGGGAGTGCGGCGGCTCGTGCGCGAGGGGTGCGACGGAACGGTCTCCATCCCCATGCTAGGTGCCGTCGAGTCCCTCAACGTCTCTGTCGCTTCGGCGGTATTGCTTTACGAGGCCAGGAGGAGACGCGGGTGGCCCTGATCCTCGACGGCTACAACCTCATCGGCGCCCTCGACCGCTACAGGGTGGCCGGGACCCTCAACGCGGCCCGCGATCTCCTGATAAACGACGCCTTGAAGGCGGCGGGGTGGACAGGAGAGCCTCTCATCGTGGTCTTCGATGCGCACGGGGGTCCCGAGCCCGAGAGGGTCGAGTCGCGGGCCGGCGGTGCCGTGCGTGTGATCTACAGCGCCCCAGGGGAGTCTGCGGACGACGTGATCGAACGCCTGCTCTCCAGACTGGCGGGCTCAGCCACGGTTTACACGGCTGATTTCGCCCTGCAGCGTACGGCGCTCGCCCGAGGCTCGGCCCGAGCCACCCCGCGCGAGTTCGCGAACCTCCTGGACGAGTTGCCTGCCATAACCCGCAGCCCCGACGCCCGGCGCAAGTCCCGTATAGCAGACCGCCTTTCGTCGGAGACTCTTCGTAAGCTGGAAGAGATACGCCGGCGCGCCGCCGATGGCGACGCTTAGCACGCTCCGGCTAACGCCTCCGCTTTCAGCAAAGGACGATGTCGGCACGGGGTCTGCGCTGTTACAATCTCTGGAGTGTGCGCTGCTTGTCGGCGAGCTGGTCGCAAAGGGCTCTTGCTGAAATGCTGACAAGCAGAATCCGGAGGCTGGAGCGTGCTGACAAGCTGGCGAAGCCAGCGTGCGGCGCGCCGCCTGCGGCGGCGCGCCCGGGTAGCTCAGAGGTAGAGCAGCCGCCTTGTAAGCGGCCGGTCGGGGGTTCGAGTCCCTTCCCGGGCTCTGGTTGGAGGCCCCCAGCAGCCTCTTCTCATCTGTTGAAAAGTCGGTGGCGTTTGCTACCATATTCGGGCGCTCCGCACAGAGTGCCGCGGGGGGCGTGGCCGGGGGTGTGCCCGAGCGGCCAAAGGGAGCAGACTGTAAATCTGCCGGCTTCGCCTACGGAGGTTCGAATCCTCCCGCCCCCACACATACGGAATATGCCCCTGTAGCTCAGTCGGTAGAGCACTTCCATGGTAAGGAAGGGGTCAGCGGTTCAAGTCCGCTCGGGGGCTCTGGGATCGGGGTATACTCGATCTACGACATAGGCGTGGCGGTGTAGCTCAGTCGGTTA
>DATDKO010000443.1:0-2614 GCA_036519935.1 Rubrobacter sp.
TTTCGTTTACTGCGTTCTCGTAATCCGAGAGCCTGGTACGGTTTGTGGTTCCGACCTCCCTGAGTCGCGCGCCGGAGAGGGCGAGCACTTCTGGGATGCGGAATCCGCCCCCGATCTCGATTAGCTGGCCGCGAGAGACGATCACCTCGGGCGCCTCAGAGACCTTCGAAGCGACGACCGCGGCGAGCGCAAGCAACGTCGCCCCCGCACAGTTGTTGACGACGAGCGCGTCCTCGGCGCCGGTAAGCTCCCTGAGGAGCGACACTGCGTGGTCGTAGCGCGAGCCTCTAGAGCCGGAGCGGAGATCGTACTCCAGGTTGGAGTAGCCGGTGGCCGCATCGTAGGCTGCCAGAGCCGCCCGCTCGGAGAGTACCGAGCGCCCCAGGTTGGTGTGAAGGACCACGCCTGTTGCGTTGACGAGGCGCCTCAGACCTCTACCCGTTAGGAGCCTGGAGGCTGCTTCTGCGACGACCCTCTCCGAGACCTCAGGCCTTTCTCCCGCGACGATCCGGCGCCGCAGGCCTCCGAGTGCCTCGCGAACGGCCGCCGTCGCCGGCGCCCTGCCGTGACGGGCGGCGAGTGTCCGTCCCGACGGATCGCGCATCACGGCGTCTACCGCGGGGAGGCTCCTTAGTAGATCCCCTTTCCCCGTCTCGATCATGCGCGGCCAAGTATAACCTTGCAGCATGGGCGCTGTGCTAAACTTGCGCCGTCGAAGCTCGGAAGAGCCGGAAGGAAGCTGCTTTTGGGCCAGGGAACCACCAAATTCGTGGTCGGGGCGACCGTCGGGGCCGTCGGCGGTTTCGCCGTCGGAGCCTTCGCGACCACAACGACCGCCCGGTCGGCCCGCCAATCGGTGCTCGGCGGGCTGGATGTCTCCGCACGTTTTTTGGGCAGGACCGTGGTCCAGGCCGTGGATGGGCTTGGGTCCGTTCTGGAATCCGGTTATACCCGCATCCGTGGGCGTGAGAAGTATCTCGAACATGAGATAGACGAGCTCAGGGAGCAGATCGCACGCCTACAGCAACGAATAGATTAGCGGGGTTTGGAAGGGCAAGCCTTCTAAACCCCGCGCTGGTCAGCACTTCAGCAAGACCTCCCGTAGCGTCGCCATGAGCGTAGAACGTGACCGCCATCAGCAATGGTTCCTCGTGCGCTTCACAGCAAGGCCGGAACGGGAGAAGCTGACAAGCTGACGAGCGAAGCCCGAAGGGCGTAGCGTGCTTTCAAGGACCGAAGAAACGGCGCAGCCAATCTGGCAGGCCTGTGTATTCGTCCGTAGCCCGCTTGTAGTCAGCGAGGTCGTCAGGGTGTACCGGGATGCCAGACTCGCCGAGGAGGGCGACAGCGTCTTTCAGACGCGCCTCCGGTGTACCGTCGGAGAATGCGGCCTCGACCAGGTAGTTGCCGTTCCAGCGAACGCGGTAGATACGAAGACCTGCGAGTTCAGCTTGTGTAAAGCGCCGGTCGAGGTCTGAGGCTGCGGCCCTGGCCTCCTCCTCGCGGGCGAACTCGTAGCCCAAAGTAGAGGAATGCGGCCCTGACCACTCCTCCATCTCAGAACGGTCCAAGCCTCGACATCCAGAGGCCTGGATCTCGAACCTCTTCGAGTGAGGGAAGGTTCTCGGGCCTCTCCCAGGTACGGTTCAGGCCCTCCATCCCCTGGCGCTTGACCACGGCGTCGGCGAAGCGTTCGCCGAGCCTGTACTGCTCCAGCTTGACGTCGAGGCCCGTCAGGCGAAAAACAGCGGTCTCGAGGGGCGGACGGTGGGCCCTGCTCTTCGCCATGCGCGCCTTCAGGTCCTCGTAGTGGGGCACCAGGCCCTTGCCGACGTGGTGCATCACGTAGTCAGAGTAGCCCTCGATCACAGACATGGCAGCCTGCATCCCGTCGAAGGACTCGCGCTGGGAGCGGCTCATCAGCAGCTCTACCGACCGGCCGCCGGTTCTCATGTTTCCTGAGAGGCGTCGTAGCATCTCACGCAGGCCGAGACGGTCGGCGAGAGGTGAGATCAGGCTCTCCAGAAGCTCCCCGAGGTGCCTGCGTAGCCAGGGATATCCCTCGAACTGGAGCGCGTGGGTCATCTCGTGCAGTACGATCCAGAGCCGCAGCCCGTCGACGGGCACCCCGAGCCTACCTGCGGCCGAGACTATGTTCCCGTCGAGGAAGAAGACCTTACCAGGCTCTCCGGCCCGCCCGGGTGTGAGCAGCGGTCCCGTATCGTACTGTCCCAGAACCCGCGAGGAGAGGAACCCCAGCAGGAGGCCGACCTGGGCAGTCAGCGTCACACCTCCGACGGCCCAAGTAAGGTCGCCGGCGCCGGCTGCGGCACGCTGCACGACGGGCTCCATCAGCCTTCCGAAGCCCTCGATGTTGAAGTCGATCCACTCTGCCCTGTTCGCGATCCTTAGCTGGCGGCCGCCTGGAGGTCCCTGTGGCAGCTCGATACCCGTGAACTTCGAGAGCGGGTCGATGGTATTCTGCACGGCGCCCGCGTAATCGAAGTCGCCTGCGGGCCCCCGCTCCGTGCGGGAGGCGAGGGTCACGGCGATGGTCCGCGCCGCGCCCCAGGAGATCATCGGTGGTCTCTCGCGAAATTGGACATGCGCTGAG
>DATDKO010000444.1:0-3992 GCA_036519935.1 Rubrobacter sp.
TCGACGATCTCGACGCCGCCATCGATGCCATCGGCCCGCGTCGTCATCCCGATGCACTACTTCAACGCACGCGGCGTGCTCGACATAGAGCCGGTCGACACCTTCCTCGAACGCCACCCCGCCGATTCCGTAACGTGGGGCAATGGGTCGGAGCTCGAGCTGACGCCTGAGTCGCTGCCCGCGAAGGCGCCGCGCATCTACATGCTGGAACAGTCGCGCTGAACTAGTCGGAGGAGGCAACGGCCCCTGGTCCTCGGAGCCATGTTGCCCAAGGCAACACGGCTTCGCCGCTGAGTCTTATCGACGGCGCAGTTCGGGCGGCAGCCCGCGAGCCGGAGTAGTTCCTGGCCCCTTGGCAGACCGTTTCTAAGCATCCCCTCCGCTCACACGATAGACAGCGGACAGGTCCTCATCACCGTGTCCGGCATCAATCGCCTCGTCGAACCGGCCGGCTACGGCCTCAGTGATAGCCAGACGCAGGCCCTGTGCATCGGCCGCTTCGAGCACGAGCCCGGCGTCCTTGCGCGCGAGAGCGAGGGAGAAGCTCGTCGGGAACTCGTCCTCGATCATCATGTTCCCCTTGATGTGAGCGTATGGCAACCCAAGCGGTCCGCCCTCGATCGTCTCGAGAAAGCGCTCCGGCTCGACACCGATACCGCGAGCTAAGGCGACCGTCTCGGCGAGCACCCCGACGAGGCCGACGATCCAGTTGTTCACTACCAGCTTGAGGCAGGTCCCTGCCCCCGCCTCCCCAAGCCAGAGGGTTCTGCTCCCTATCGCATCGAAGAGGGGTGCGCACCGCTCCCGCACTCCTTCGGGGCCGGAGGCGAGCACGATCAGCTGTCCCTGCTCGGCCGGCTGCCTGGTCCCGAGGACGGGCGCGTCGACGTAGGCGACGCCGTGTTGGGACGCCATCTCCGCCAGACGCGCGCTCCCCTCCATTCCGAGCGTACTCGTTTGGATCCACACACCGCCTTCGCCGAGCGCCGAGAGCACGCCTTCCCCGACGGCGTCCTCGACGGCGACGGTATCCGAGAGCATGGTGATCATGAACTCAGCCCCCTCGGTAGCCTGAGCGGGGCTCGCGGTTACCGCCGCGCCGTCTCCTGCGAGCGGGTCTGCCTTCTCACGCGTGCGGTTCCAGACGCGCACCTCCATCCCCGCCGCGAGCAGATTGCGCGCCATCGCGGCGCCCATGATGCCGGTTCCGAGTACGGCGACGGTGGCGTTCTCTAACATAGGGTCGGACTCCCTTCCGCGACGGTCTCACTCGGGTGAGTCTACCCGCCGCGGTGATGGGCGTAACAGCAGGCGGCAGGGGGCGGCGCTGGGGCACCGGTTCAGTAGTGGGCTGCCCCCACAGATATCCTCATAGCGGAATTGCTCGGCACAGGAACCGGCGATGCGTAATCCAAGGCATCCTGACCCTATTTTGACCCTAACCCGCACGCAATACCCTGCAATACCGGTCAATCGACAGAACAGAAAACCCCTTGCTTATGCGGGATTTGCAAACCCATGCAACGCTCTGCAACCACTGACCGCACACTCGTAGCTGGAGCAGTTCAGCGGTTCGAGTCCGCTCGTCGGCTCTCTATTTTACCTGTAAATCCCACAAAAAGTTGAGGATACCCAGGACGGACGGCGGGGGATTGGCAGCAGTAGACCTTCCACACATTACCCAGCTTTAAAAGTTCATCGTCTTGGGCTTTGCGGTGGCCTTCACGGCCTGTGGTGTCAGTCGGATGCTGCGACCCTTATCGTGCCAGGGTCGCTCGCTCTTGCGCTGAGGGTGGGCGGTCACTCTGCTGCCTGTCGCGGATCAGGCGGTAGGTAAAGAGAGCAATGAAGTAGGCCGTCACCATCTCCAGCACGCCGGTCATCTCAAAGAAGATATCGTCGGGGGGATAGTGCTCGTCATGGTTCAAGGGATAATAAAGCTCTGGCGGACCATCCACGACGAAGAGAATATCCTTGTAAGCGTGCGCGTAGCCACCATGCAGAAGCCCTGATAGGACCACCCAGGCTAGCACGGCCACGGTACTAGACGTTGCCAGTGCAACCCCGCTGCCGGTCCGCTTGTACCGATAAAGCGCCCCTAGCGTGATCAGCGACGGAATCGCCATGATGCCGGGGACACGCAGCCGGTTCGGGGCTCGATCAACAAGCCCACCGTAGATGTGATGAATGGTTGTAAGGGCGTACGCAGCCAGGATGGCCAGCGCAGTCCTGTTGATCAACTGCCTGGTGGTTGGATTGACATTGTTCATTGTTCACACTCCTTTTCTTTCTCCGTGGGCCGTTGTTCAGCGCTTCTTGCCGTACGGGTGCATGGTGCGCGGCACGAACCCGGCGGTGAGCGCGGCGGACGCCAGGAGCACCCAGCCGATAAGCGCCTAGTTAGGTTCGAGGATGACCACTGGAATCAGCCGTTCGGTCCGCTCCTGGTAGCGGGCGTAGCCCTCGAAAACCGAGGTGATCTGGGGCCAGAGCTCGGCCCTCTCCTCTTCGGTAGCGATGCGGGCGATCATGGTGCGAGTCGAGCCTGCGATCGTGACGCGTACCTCTGGGTTGGCTCGGAGGTTAAAGTACCACGCTGGGTGCCGGTCGTCGCCTCCGAAGGAGGCCACCAGCACCAAGCGGTCGCCGTCGACGATCGGTACCGAGAGCATCGTCGCGCGTGCCTTACCCGACCTGCGACCGATAGTGACGAGTTCGATGAGGGGCATCCCGAAGGCTCTGCCGAAGATCCGTCCCTTCGAGGCGTTGAAGATCGCCCGGTGAATACCGGTGCCCACCTTGTAGAACGCGTCCTTGGCTTTCAGGCGCGGAGGTACCTTCATTAGGGCCTCGGCTGTGGGGTCACTTTGTCCGGTGCTTTGGGGCTTGTCCATGGTGACCTTCTTTCATAGCAGAGGTTGATGTCGGGGTCGCTGCGGGTGCGGCGTGGTGAGCGGCCCGCGGTGACCGGAAGCGGTCGAGGAATCACTCGACGCTCCGCTGGTGGAGGCGCTCTCCCGGGTTAGGTCGTCGAGTGGAGAGCGTCGGACCCCTCACTCGGCGCGCTCGCACGGTAGTAGGTGAAGCGCCCGGCGATCGTGACTCGATGGGCGACCTCCGTCAGATCCGCGAAACCCGCCTCACGCATGAGCGTCGGAATGCGGTCTCCGAAGTTGTTACGCAGGCGCTCGCTTCTTTGGTGCAGACGAGCGAGAAAACCGTCGGATCGCGCCGTCGCTCCTCCGAAGTCAAGCAAGTGCAGGGAGCCTCCGGGTTTGAGTACCCGCCGTGCCTCATCCAGCGTCTTCTCTTTCTCCTCCGACCCGAGGTGGTGGAACATCAAGGCGGATAGCACCCGGTCGAAGAATACGTCCGGGTAGGGAAGCTCCTCCGCGAATCCGCGATCCAGTTGCACGGAGAGCGCCTCCCGCCCGGCCTTTCGCTGCGCGCGGGCGAGCGTCTTCGGGTCGGGATCGATCCCGACCACCTCGGCGCCCGGATGAAGGCGTTTGATGAGGTTCACCAGGTTCCCAGTGCCGCAGCCGATCTCGAGGACCCTTTGGTGCGGCTGAATGCGGGCTTGATCGACCAGCTGTCGGTGGACCGACCCCATGCCCAGCAATCTCTGGAGCGGGTCATAAATAGGTAGCAGCCGATCATGACCCATTGCCGGTACGTAGGGCTTTCGAGACTCTTCCGCCGTCGTTCTCATGCCAGTCCTTCCTCTCGCGTCTTTGCGACGATGTTTGGGTATGGGACCAGTATCCAATCTCTTGTCCGAGACGCCAAGGGCGGATGTTTGGGCTCTATGGGACGATCTTCGGTTTATCATAGGTTAGGAGCCGGTCGCGGAGTCGCTGCTCCATCGTCGTGAAGAGGAAGGATTGTTTTGGGTACGACGAGGATGGTAGGTAGGCGAGATGACGGGCCACCAGTCTACTCCTACGAGGCGGTGCCCGGGGTGCCTCCGGTGAGTACCATAAGGTTCGGTC
>DATDKO010000445.1:0-3236 GCA_036519935.1 Rubrobacter sp.
CGGCTGACTCGTCTGCGATTCTTGCAGACTCTCTGTCCCGGGGCTCGGTATAGTGGAGGCTGGGAGTTAGCGAACAATCAGAAGGAGGAGGTCACCTTGCTTGGCACACCAGTAGAGGATGCGATGAACGAGCAGATCAAGAACGAGCTCTATTCGGCCTACCAGTATCTCTCGATGGCCGCGTATTGCGAGTCGGAGAACCTTCCCGGCTTCGCGCAGTGGATGCGCGCTCAGTCCAGGGAGGAGACGGAGCACGCGATGAAGTTCTATGATTTCATCCTCGACCGCAACGGACGCGTCGTCTTGCGGGAGATAGACGGGCCGGTGGTCGAGTTCGGCTCGCCGCTGGAGGTCTTCGAGCAGGCGCTGGAGCACGAGAAAGAGGTCACCGCGATGATCCATGATCTCTACGGGCTCGCGGTAAGGGAGAACGACTACGCGAGTCAGATGTTTCTGCAATGGTTCGTTACGGAGCAGGTCGAGGAGGAGAAGAACGCGGGGGACGTCGTCGAGACCCTGAAGATGGTCGGTGACAAGAGCGAAGCGCTCTTCCTGCTCGACAGGGAGCTAGGCCAGCGCCGGACAGAGGGGCAGCCATCCGGCTGACGAACCGATTTTCTCTATGGCTACCTGCTTCTAGCGTGTCGGTGGGGGATTACAGTGGCGCAACAGATGACGAACGAAGAGTACAGGAGCTTCGTGCTCGCCCGGGCCAGGACGGCGGTCCTCGGTACGGTGCGTGCTGACGGCAGGCCCCATGCGGCCCCGATCTGGTTCGACCTGGACGGCGATACGCTGGTATTAGATCGTCGCGTATAAGAACATTTCTGATTGACATCGGGTTTTGGAAGGGCTGCCCTTCCAAAACCCACGCTGGCCAGCATTTCAGCAAGTACCTGCCAGCGAGGCTCCCTGGCAGACGATGCGGGCCTCATACACCGCAGAGTGGGCACCACAAACGCAAGCCGCTCCCAAAAATGCTGACTAGCTGAAGTGCTGACAAGCGAAGGCCGCAGGCCGAGCGTGCTGACTGGCTGACCAGTTGAAATGCTGGTTTGTTGGTACGCTATGATCTCGGTAATGAACGAACGTCGGGAGGACAGCGGCGGGAACCACGGCTTGAATGATCTCGCGAATCGGCTGCGTGAGGCGGTCTCCCGCCCGTTAGCCGAGTGGCGCGAGGTCTACGAGAGCTTCTCGCCTGTGGATCTGGAGTCAGGTGAGAGACGTCCGCGGGTGCCGCCGCCTGGTGCTGACACTCGCCGTGCGGCCGTTCTGGTTCCGATCATCGTAGAAAGCGAGGATGTGCGGGTCGTCTATACGGTGAGGAAGGATGATCTCGCCGACCACGCCGGCCAGATCTCCTTTCCCGGCGGCAGCATAGAGGCCCGTGACACTTCGCTCCTGGAGACCGCCTTACGCGAGGCCGAGGAGGAGATCGACCTCGACCCCGAACTGGTCGAAGTGGTAGGAGAGCTGGAGGAGATGTACATCCCGCCGTCGAACTTCCGCGTCAGCCCGTTTGTCGGGATCCTGACCCCTGAGGCCGAGATGGTACTGGCTCCTGACGAGGTAGAGGAGATCTTCACGGTCCCTCTGAAGATTCTGACCGCCCCTGAGACGTTCCGCAAGGTGCTCTGGCGCCGCGAAGGCCGCGACTACAAGGTGCCTGTGTTCGCCATCGAGGGTCCTGTCCCGCGAAACATCTGGGGTGCGACGGCGGCGATGACCGCAGCCCTGTTGGCACGCCTGGGCTGGCGGGAATACAGGCGCTAAGGGGACGGTGTGCTGCGAGTGGTCGCCATGGTGCTCTTCGGCCTCATGTTCCTGGCCGAAGCCGGGGACCTCTACGGGCTCATCCTCACGCTCGCTGATCCCGTGCCTGCGGCCGACCGGTTCGGCATCACCGCCAGTGCCGAGGTCCTGCGCAGCACCTTACTCTTGAGCATTGCCCTTGTCGTTTGCTTTGGCGCGCTCCTTGCCCTGGTCGGATTACTCGCTCGGAGGCCGGCACTCTTTCACACGAGCGCCCTGGTGTGTGCGATCGGATACCTTGTGTACGGCCTCTTTCAGGTGGCTGACGGCGCGCTGCAACTCGGCTCGGCCATAGTGGTCGTTGCCGGTTTGATCTACGTGGTGCTCGGCGGTCTCGCTTATGCGATGTACCGGTCTGTGTAATAGAGCGCTTCAGCATTTCAACTTGTCGCATGCGGGGCCCTTGTTGACAGGCGGAGGCCGAAGCGTGCTGAGAGCGTGTCTGATCCCACCTCCGAACGCACCACCTGATAGATTCTCCTACCGTGGCTACGGAGACCGAGAGAGACGAGGGCGTTCGCCCGGTCTATAAGGACCACAACCTCCATGTTCTGTGGAGCGTAACCCTGATGGCGGTCCTAGGGACCTCGAGCGTAACGCCGGCTTTTCCAACCATCGTACGGGAGCTCGGTATCTCCAGCGGACAGGTGGGGCTCCTGATCACGTTCTTCACCCTCCCCGGCATCGTGATGACACCGCTCCTCGGCGTTCTCTCCGACCGTTACGGTAGGAAGAAGATCCTGGTTCCCGCCCTCCTCCTTTTCGGCCTTGCCGGCGGCGCCTGCGCCTTCGCCCGCAGCTTCGATGTGCTCCTCGCCCTCCGCTTCTTCCAGGGTATTGGGGCCGCCGCCCTCGGAACGCTCAACGTCACCGTAATCGGCGACATCTACGACGGCCGCGAGCGCTCGACCGCCCTGGGATACAACTCCAGCGTCCTCTCCGTTGGGACGGCGAGTTACCCCGCCATAGGCGGTCTGCTGGCGACCTTCGGGTGGTTCTACCCTTTCGCCCTTCCCTTCGCCGCGATACCGATAGCCATCGTGGTCATGTTCTCGCTGCACAATCCGGAGCCGCGCAACGATGATCGGCTGAGGGACTACTTCGGGAGCGTGTGGGAGAACCTCCACGACAGGGAGGTCTTCGGGCTGATCGCCGCTTCCCTGCTGACGTTTATCGTGCTGTTCGGACCGCAGATATCGTACCTCCCGATCCTGATGAACGCGCGCTTCGATGCCTCTTCCTACGTTATCGGGGCGGTCCTCTCCGGCGCCTCCCTTACGACCGCGCTGACCTCGACGCAGCTAGGCCGCCTGACCAGCCGTTTCTCGGAGAAGAGCCTCCTGAAAACGGCTTTTGTACTCTATGCGATAGCCCTCATCGCGGTCGCCTTTGCTCCCAGCCTGCCCCTTCTCGTGCTCCCC
>DATDKO010000446.1:0-8451 GCA_036519935.1 Rubrobacter sp.
GTGCCTTTCACACCTGCTACAGGATCCAAACTCCTCGTGCGTCCCGATATAGATGTGGCGACCCGTACCAGGGTGACGAAGGCTCTGCTCGAGGCGGCGGAGGACCTGGGAATAGAGTACCGGGTGAGCTCCTCGCACGCGCTCTTCTTGCCTGAGCATGAGCTCGACGAGTTCACGAGGAGAGGCTTCACAGTGAGACACTCGCTCCAGTTTCACTGGCACAACCAGGGCTACGAGACGTTTTCGGATTATCTGGAGGCGCTCTCGGGGAAGCGGCGGCGTCAGATCTTGCGCGAACGACGCCAGCTCGAGGGGGAGGGGCTGGAGATCTCACACCTCACAGGAGACGCACTCCTCCCCGAACACGCCACATTGATGCACAGTTTCTACCTAGCTACGCTGGACGGCAAGTGGGGCGTTCCCTATCTCAACAGGGCATTCTTCGACGAGGTCTTCAGAACCATGAAAGACCGGACCCTACTAGTCCTCGCCTGCCACGGAGCCGGAAGCCCCGTGGCAGGCGCGCTCTTCTTCCTCAAAGACACTTCGCTCTTCGGCCGCTACTGGGGCGCAGCGCAACACGTGCGCAACCTGCATTTCGAACTGTGCTACTACCAGGCTATCGACTTCGCCATCGAGCGGGGCTTCAAACTCCTGGAGGCCGGCGCCCAGGGCGAACACAAGCTGGCGCGCGGCTTCCTCCCTACTCTCACCTACAGCGCTCATAAGATAAGAGACCCGGCCTTCGGGCGCGCTATCTCGGAGTACATCGAGTCGGAGAAGGAGATGCTTGCAGGGGTCATGGAAGAGTATGCCTCGCACGTTCCTTACAAACGATGAGCCGCCCTTTCTACATTGGCAAAGTATTATATTGATAAGCGCGGGTGGCGAGTTGGTCTGCGCGGCGGATGTATCGCATGGTCGTCTTTGGGTCTGAGTGGCCCAGGAACTGTTGGATGACGAGGAGGGGCGCCTCGTTTATGGCCATGTTGGTGCCTACGGTATGGCGGATGGAGTGGGGTGAGATGGCTTTTGTTATGCCAGCGGCACGCACGTACTTCTTCACAATGTTCTGGACCGAGCGGGTGGTTAGGGGCTTGTCCTTGCCGACCCTGGAGGTGAAGAGGGGTTTGCGGGAGTCGGGGTGAGAGGTGAAGCTCCGTTCGGTGAGCAGGACGTAGCGTTGCACTAGGCGCCACAGCTCAGGTGAGAGCGACACGTTGCGGACCTTATCGCCCTTACCGAGGACGCGAAGTAGGACCTGATGCGCCGCCGCTTCGCGGAAGTCCCCGATCCTGAGTCCCACGACCTCGGCCTCCCTCAAGCCGCAACCCGCCATCACGACGAGCATGACGTAGTCGCGGTAATTGGAGGCCCTTGCGGCGTTCAACATGCGCGAGAGCTCTTCCTCGGTTAGTACATTGTAGGCCGGGTCCTGGCTTACGCGTGGGCTCTTGGCGAAAAAACGCAGAGACTCAGGGTTGACCGTCGTGGCGCCAGCCATGTACGTGAACATCAAGAACCGCCTGAGCACAGCAAGCTTCTTGGCCGCCGTCGCCGCCGCATATGTCCCTATCAAATACTCCCTATAGAGCGAGATGTCCTCCCCTGTCAGGTCCCCAAGCCCCTTCCCCATCTCATCCTCTAGAAAAGAGATGAACAGAATGAGTTCGGTATTATAGGTCTTTATGGTCTGAGGGCTTGTGAGGGTACGGAGATAGACTGCGACGAGGCGTTCGGCCTCGGGGATGAGGGCCTGAGGGGATAGGGTTGTATCGTCGAGTGGTTGGGGGAGGTTAGTCTTGTGGGTCATCGTAGGTTATGAGGGAGACGACGGGGTAGGGTTTTAGCTTTTCGCGGCCGCCAAGGTAGCCGAGTTCTATGAGGAAGGCAACGCCTGCGACCGTGCCGCCGGCGTTTTCGACGAGCTGGCACATAGCGCGGGCCGTTCCGCCGGTTGCGAGGAGATCATCTGCGACCAGGACGCGGATACCTTCCGGGATCGAGTCTGTGTGGGCTTCCAGGGCGTCGGTACCGTATTCGAGGTCGTAGGTGGCGGAGATGATCTCTCTGGGCAGCTTCTTCGGTTTGCGGGCCAGGATGAGGCCCTTTTTGGCGCGGTAGGCCAGGGCCGTACCGAACACGAAGCCGCGGGCTTCGGCCGAGAGAATGCGGTCGTAGGCGATGCCTTCGGTGGCCTCGGCGAGGGCGTCCACGGCCGTATGCAGGGCACGGCCGTCTTCTATGAGGGGGGTTATGTCCTTGAAGGAGATGCCCTGCCGCGGGAAATCGGGGATGGTGTGGATGTGTTTCTGTAGTTCCCTGGCGGCGTCTGCAGTTCCGTGCGCTGGGTCTCTCACGGGGAGAACGTGTCCAGCACGTTCGCCATCATCAGCTCCTTGATGCGCGAGTCGACGGCGGCGAGGTGGCGGGCCTTGTTCATAGCCTCGCCCACGCGGCCGTCATCACCGCTGCGCAGCTCCGGGTTGAGGACCTGCTTGAACAGGGCGGCCTCGCGGTCAACGGCGGCCATGATGCCGCGGAGGTGGCGAGGTTGAATCGAGTACTTCGCCATCTCCAGGGCCATGCGCGCGATCTCTGCGTCGCGCTGCGTGAGCTCGCCGCTGCGTCCGATCACCCCTACGCTGACCAGCTCTTCGACGAAGCGTATCTCCGTTTCGAGGGTGTCCGCCAGCTCCTCGCGCGTATATGTCCTCTCTTCGAGGACCCTCGAGAGGTCCCCCGCCGAATCGCCCGCGGTGAACGCGCCGCCGCCTTCTATGCGCTTCTTTATGACCTTGAGCGGGAGATACTCCTTGTCTTGAAGCGTGAGTATGTACCTGAGGAGCTCGATATCCTGAGACGAGAAAAGTCTGTAGCCGCCGCGCGTGCGGCTTAGGTTGATCAGACGCCTGCGTTCCAGGTACCGGATCTTGCTGACCGAGAGGGCCGGGAACTCGGGCCTCAGACGCTCGACGACCTCGCCAATCGTGAAACTGTCTTTGGTAGAGCTGTACCTCTCCGGCGCTGGCGCGTAACCTTCGGTGGTGTGGCCTTCGTTGGTAGCTATATCCATATTGTCGTTCTCCACCCTGTTCACTCCCATCCTCTCGACTACAGTGCCTGCTGCTCTAGGAGAACACGAACCTGAAACGGTACTTGCCTACCTGTATCTCGTCTCCGTTGCGCAGGTCGACAGCGTCGACCCTGACGCGGTTGACGTATGTCCCGTTCAGGCTTCCCACGTCGCGAATTCTGTACCCGCCGTCTCCGTGCACGATCTCTGCGTGTTTGCGTGAGACGGTGACGTCGTCGAGGAAGATGCTGCTCTCCTGTCCACGGCCGACACTGACAACGTCATCGCCCAGGTCGTGCATCCTGCGGCCAGCCGTGCCCTCTACCTGATCCATCTCGATCAATGCGGCTCCTTCGGCGCCGCCTGAAGTGCCAGGCTCGACGTCCTCGCCGAAGCTCGGCGCGTATGAGACGGTGCTCTGGCCGATATCGAGCTTGGTGCCGCACTCCGCGCAGAACTTCATCGCCGCCGCGACCTCGGCCCCACACTCAGGACACTCTCTCACCTGATCTCCTCATCGGGCGAATCGCCGAGCAACACCCGCGCCAGGTCCCTGGGCGAAAGCGCGACAACGCCCCGCTCTACGAGCTCGGCACGGATCAGATCTATCCTCCCCTGCAGGATCCTCCGCCTGTAACTGATCGCACGCTCGTCCTCCGAGAGCGCCTCTAGCCTGTCCCTCAGATCTTCCTCAGAGAGGGCTGTGACGTCCTCGGCTTTCTCCCAGTCGAATCCCCCATGCAACCCCGAATCGTCCATGGTCTGAGTATAACCTACCCTGAACCTGAAGTGCAATCTCAGCTTGAGAGCAGGGCCTGGTCGTCGATCAGGGACTTCACCAGGTCGACGTATTCCTCCATTATCTGCGCCGGGCTCCCGTCGTCCTCTTCGGACTCGGCGTAGACGTAGAACATAGGGCTGTCGGGATCGGGGAGCATAAGCACCCAGCCGTCCTCGACGTTGCGCAGCACGCCCTCGGCCAAGATGGCATCGGGGTCACCGCCGAACTTCTCGGCGAGGCCGCGCATCACACGTCCCTTTGCCGACCACGGGCACTCGATTTGTTCTCTTTTGACGTGGTCGAAAGAATCTCCGAATTTCCTGCGCACGCCGGAAAGGGGCGTCTCGCGGAACGCTTCGAGGGCGCTGGCCAGCGTCATAAAGCAGTCTGGGGCCGGCAGGAAGGCAGGGAAGATGTAGCGGCCGTCGGCGAGGGAAGCGAGATCAGCCCCGATGCCAGCCGCTCTTATGGCGACGTTGGAGAGGCCTGTGCGGCTCATCTCGACGTTACCTCCGCCCTCCTCTACGAGTCTCTGGTATCTGCGGCTGAGGTTGATCGGGAGCACGACGCTCTGCGGATGCGTCTGGTCAACGAGGCAGGCGAGCATGATGTCGGGTGGCACCCACTCTCCCTCGTCGTCGACGAACTGCACGTACTCGGCTTCGGGGCCAACGACGGCGCCGAAGGCAGCGTCCACCGTAGGCACGATGCGGGCGACGCGCTCGATGCTCTCCTCCAGGTTCATCCTCCCCGCCTCGCCGACCGCGTTGGCGTTGGCGAAGCCTTCCATAACAACGGCGCTCACTCCGAGCCTGGAGAACACCCGGCTCGCTACGAGGCCGGCGACGCCCCCGCAGAAATCCACGACGATAGTGGCGCCCGCGGTCTTCTCCCTGTCCACGGCGCGTTCCAGGCGCTCCACGAACTGCTCAACCACCCGGCCGGGGTAGATCAGCTCCCCTATGTCCCTGCCGTAGGCCCTACGGTACTCCTCGCGTACGAAGGCCTTCTCAACGGACCTCTCATCCTCCTCCGTTATAGGGGTGGCGTCGGCGGAGAAAAACAGGATCTCGACGTCGTCGGGATCGCTGCCCGCACGTACGTGCGCTCCGGCCGAGGACTTGCCGGCGAGCACGTCGTGGCGGACGACCCCGGCGTGGGCGGCCCTCAGGTCCCTGATGTTGATTCCGGTGCCGAGCAGCGCCGCTGTCATCGCGCGCTTTGCTACCTGGGCCGAGAGCGAGGAGTCGCGACCTAGAGTTACGACGGCCCCAGGGTCGAGCGTAGTGCCGAATGATGAGGCCAGGCGGGTGACGAACTCGGGGGTGACGTCCACGTTAAACTTGCCGCTGACGACGCCGCGTTTGAAGATCGTACGCAGGCCCATGGTCTCGTAGATCAGGGACTGCGTGACATTGGCCCCGGTCTCTATGGTCTTGTGAGGGTACACCTTTACCTCGGGGGCAATGGTCGCCCCCTCGCCGACTATCACGTCGTCACCGAGCGCGCTGCGCTCCAGGATGCGCGCCCGCGCTTGGACGTAGGAGTTGCGGCCAACGAGAGTATCTACGAGCTCGGCGCCCTCACCTATGTAGGTACCCTCCGCGATTACGCTGCGCTCCACCGTGGCGCCCGCCGAGACGACGACGTTGTCAGCGATGACCGAGTAGGGGCCTATACTCGCCCCCTCGTCAACGCGGACGTTTTCCCCGATAACGACTGGCCCTTCGAGCTCGTCGTCGTCAACCTGCGCCCTGCGCCCCACATAGATGTTCTCCCTCAGGCGCGTACCCGGAGGCCTGACGCCCTCTACGCGGCCATCGAGCACGTCGCGCTGGGCACTGGCATACTGCTCCAGGGTGCCTATATCCTCCCAGTAATCCTCGGTGATGTAGCCGTAGAGTGGACGTCCCGCGTCGAGTAGTTTGGGGAACAGCTCCTTGGAGAAGTCGTACTCTCCCTCTTCGGGGTCAGGGATCTCGGCCGTCGCCGAGGGCTCGAGCAGATAGATGCCGGTGTTTACGGTGTCGGAGAAGACCTGTCCCCAGGTCGGCTTCTCCAGAAAGCGCGAGATGCGCCCGTCCTCCTCGGTTATGACGATGCCGAAATCCAGGGGGTTCTCGACGCTCTTGAGGACCATTGTGGCCTCGGAGCCCTTCTCCTCGTGGAACTCGACCAGCCGGCTCAGGTCGGCGTCCGTCAGGGCGTCGCCGCTTAAGATAAGCAGGCGCTCGCCCTCGAGGCCGAGTTGCTGCTCGGCCATCTTCACGGAGCCCGCGGTCCCGGCCGGCGCGTCCTCGACGGAGTAGCGGATGTTTACATTCCACTCCGAACCGTCGCCGAAGTAGTCCCTAATCTCATCCGGCATGAACTGCAAGGTGACGGCGATATCCGTGAAGCCGTGGCGCTCGAGGAGCTTCACGATGTGCTCCATGCAAGGGGCGTTGACAATAGGAATCATCGGCTTGGGCTGATCGCTGGTCAGCGGCCTCAGCCGCGTGCCCTGCCCTCCGGCCATAATTACCGCCTTCATAGGGCACCATCCCGGGTTCGGACATACCGCGGACGCTTCACATACCTCAACCTCGCCGCCAAGTCGAACATGTTCTCTCCTTGTTCGCTCCTGATCCTTCCCGTCTCTCCAGGCAAAGCCGATGCCTTACTATCCCGACAAGAGTCTACCCTACACGCGACGCGAGTTTGCGCAAAGGGGCACAAAAAGAGTCCGCTACCGGCTGCTCTTGACCCTTATCCTGACGCTGATGCCCCAAAGACCGTACCTTTTCCGCAGTGCGTTCTCCACATAGCGCAAGTAGCTCTCGGGCAGATCTTTGGGCCTGTTCGCGAAGAGTGTGAACCTCGGTGGCGCCGTACCTGTCTGGGTAGCGTATCGAATCTTGACGCCTTTTGGCGGCGCGCTGCGCCCTACCACGTCACCCACGAACTCTGCTACCTCGTGGGTCGGCACCCGCAACCTGTATGCCCGCCCTAGTCTAGCCGCGAAAGGCAAGACCGCGTCCACCCCTGCGCCTGTGAGCGCGGAGATGTGAACGGCCTGCGGCTTGAGGTCGGTGAGGCGGGCAGAGATGAGTCCTTCTATCTCCCGCAGCCTTTGTGAGGGTACGAGATCTCGCTTGTTGATCACGACTCCGCATGAGGAGCCTGCTTCCTCTATCTCGCGAGCGATCCTGAGGTCGCCTGCCACGATGCCGTCCGTGGCGTCCACCATCAGCAGGGAGACGTCGGAGCGCCTAATCGCCTCTGAGGTCCGCAACGATGAATAGTAAGGCACGCCGCGAGCCCGCCTGGCGCCCTTGCTTACCCCTGCCGTGTCGAGAAGCAGGTAGCGTTCGGTCTCTCCCTCTACTTCAAGTGCAATTTCACCCGCGACGGCGTCGGTCGTCGTGCCTGCCTTCTCCGAGACGACGGCGCGGTCCGTACCGAGCAGACGATTGAGAAGCGTACTCTTGCCCACGTTCGGCCTGCCGACGATCGCTAGCCTCGGAAGCTCCTCCTCCGTGTCCGGTTCTGATTCCGGCAGCAGGGAGACGACGACGTCGAGAAGGTCCCCGACACCCAGGCCGTGCACCGCCGAGATCGCATGCGGCTCGCCCTCACCGAGGGAGTAGAAGCTGTGGCGTTCGGTGTCGTCGGCGGGGTTATCCAGCTTGTTGACTGCGAGCACGGCTTTGCCCTGCCCGCGCCTGAGCTCACCGGCGATAACGGCGTCGGCCTCGGTCGGCCCTAGCCTGGCGTCGGTGAGGTGCAACACCACGTCAGCCTCCTCGACAGCGACCCTCGCCTGCAGCGTCACGAGCGCCTCGAGGCCTTCCTTTGCGCGCGGCTCCATACCGCCCGTGTCTACCAGCATGAACTCCCTGCCGGCCCACTCAGCCCGGTTGTACGCCCTGTCGCGGGTGGTGCCCGGTCTCTCCGAGACCACGGCGCCGCGGCGGCGCATGATCCTGTTTACCAGCGAGCTCTTCCCTACGTTGGGGGCCCCGACGACGGCGACCACAGGGAGCCGGTTCACAGCGACTCCTGCGTACGTCGTTCCGGCAGAGCGTAGATGGTGTGCATGATTTCATCCGCCGCCGCGCGGTAGGCTGCTCCACCCCGCATAGCCGGGTCGATGTGTACCGGTTCGCCCACGAAGATGTGCAGCCGCTGGCCGCGCAGGCGGGAGAGGGGTCTAGGTAGCCTGCCTACGTGAACCGGCAGTACGGAAGCGCCGCTGCGGACCGCGAGTACGACGACCCCGCTCTTGGCCTCCCTGGAGGCTCCGGCGCCCCTGTGGGTGCCTTCGGGGAAGATCCCCAACGCCCAACCTTCGGCCAGGAATGCCAGGGCGGCGCGTATCGCGCCTTTTCCACCGCCCTCGCGATCGACAGGGAAGGACCCGATGAACTCGAAGAACTTCCTGAAGGGGAAGACGAAGAGCTGCTTTTTCGCCATCCATTTCAGGCGACGGGGGACGGCCACGCAGACCAGGACGGGGTCGGCATATTGGCTGTGGTTGGAGGCCACTATCAGGGATCCCTCTGAAGGTACCCTGTTACCCCCGTGCACCCTGTACCCGAACAGGAGGCGACAG
>DATDKO010000447.1:0-6514 GCA_036519935.1 Rubrobacter sp.
GTTCGGAAGTCCAAATCCAGGATCCTGCAGAGCCTCGGTCCTATAGGGCTTCACAAGGCCACCGAGCCCCGGTCGAACATCCAACCCTAAGCGCTTCATCTCGTGGTACCGTATGATATGCACCTGAGTGCGTGGCTTTCGCCTTCTGTGCCCGTGAGCTGCTAGTCGAGAACTACGGCAAGCACCTCGCCAATTCTAGCCGGTCGACGCCGCTCTCGGAGAGTAGAGCACGAAATCTGAGTTCCCCTGTGTTTGTAGTTTGGCAACAATACGGTCGTCTTTATCATCGGGATACTCGCCGCCATCGCGATACCGAATTACATCGGCCAGCAGGACAAGGCGAAGGACGCCGCCGCCATGGCGCAACTGCGTATGGCGGCGACGTCACAGCAACTCTATTACGTGGATCAGAACGCGTACGCCGGCAACGCCACGGACCTCGAAGCCTACGGTTTCAGGCAGGGAGCGCAAGTTGTGACGGTAGGAGCAGCCGACGCCAGTACCTACTGTATGCAAGCCCCAGGCGGCGGGGGCACGTTCAGGAGCACCCAGGACACGGGCAGGCCCGAAGCGGGCACATGCTAGGAGCGCTCCAGAGGTTGGCATAGAGCGTCAAGTTTACGCCAGACGCCGCCCCGCCTGCTCTCACAGCACGGAACGTCGGAGGAGAAGTGGAACTCGTCCGCGTCTTTCGCTAACATACGACGAGGGTCGACGGCGAACTTGGAGGGGGAGCCGTCGGCCCTCCCCTATGGATACGCAGCTTGCCCTATGAGGTTGCGAAATTAGGAGAAGGGATCGGCGGGAGCGCAGGTAGGATCGTTCAGCCTATAAAGGTGGGGCGAATCAGACAGCCCGGCCTTCGCTCCTCAGCATCTCCCTTATGCGACGGCCGTCGCGGTGGCCGCGGTAGTAGGAAAGCCTGTCAGGGTACTCTGTCCACGCAGCGAGGCTGTTGTTGGTCGCGAACGTCTGCGTCTGCCCGAAGCGCCCATCCTCCCAGCCGCTCCTGTAGGCTGAATCCTCGTGGTGAACCCCAGCCCCTCCGGTGGCTCTCTCTCGGATCATTTCACACCTCCTAGGCGAGTGGCTCCTACGAGCATCATATAAACACAATGGATTCACAAATGTAAGGTCTGTACTTAATAAAATCGAACAAAAGTTACAGAAACTCCCATATTTGGTGTCTCTGGACCGTCAGAAGAGAAAAGGTTGTGCGTATTGGCACTATTTCACCACATGAAGATGCGAGCGGCGTCCGAGAAGGTATGCGAAGAGTGTTGCTCCGAGCAGGGCTGGGGCGACCATGCTGGAAAGGACGGCCACGCCTGTCCAGAAGGAGGTGGCTATGGTCGCGCTATCGAGCAGGGCGGGTCTTGGTGTTTCGGACCACCTTCCGGTAGCGAGGAGCAGGGTAGAGGCGAGGGCTCCGGAGAGCAGCCAGCCGGCGTAGTTACTGAGTGGCACGCCGAAATAGACGCCGCCTTGGGGCCACACCCAGAAGCCTAGGGAGGCTGCGCCAGGGTCGAGGACGGCATCCATCCAGACGAGGAGTAGGGTGGCGTAGAGGACGTGGAGGAGAGGCAGACGGGTCCCCCACGAGGCTGCCACGGCCCCGACGACGAGTGGCGTGTAGGAGAGGGGCAAGAGGTAAGGAACGAGTCCGGCGAGGCTTGGCCCGAGGGCGTCGCCATAGTAGAAAGCGCCGTAGGGGAAGCCTGTCGTGACGCCGATACCCTCTATAGCGTAGCCAAAGATCGAGAGGGCGAGTAGGGACAGGACGGCCTTGCGCAGGCCGAGGTAGCGGAAAAGTGCGACGGCCGAGGGCAGGGCTATCAGGAGGGTCGAAACGTATGAGCCTATGCTCGCTCCCTTTAAGTCCGGGTAGCGGACGGCGAAGAAGGCGGCCACGAGGGAGAGGGCGCAGGCGAGGATCAGGGGTCGTGGTGTGGTGCGGCGGAGCTGGGTGAACACCCAGCTAATGTTAAAGGGTCTGCGGGGGTGATGTTGGTATATATTAGTTCTGTGATCCTGCGTCTGCTTTACATCTCGCGGCCCGTGCTCTGGATCAACACCGTAGGTCCGGCCACGATCGGGATGTGGCTCGCCGGGGATCTCTTCGCGTGGGGAGCACTGCCGGTTCTGTTGTGGCTCACACTCCCGTTCAATCTTCTCATCTACGGCGTCAACGACGTATTCGACCAGGAGACCGACGCCAAAAACCCCCGCAAAGGCAGCCTGGAAGGAGCCAGGATAAACCGCTCCGAGGTCAACCCCGTCGTGCTCGGCGTCATCCTTACGAATGCGCCGGTCCTGATCTACGCCTTCCTGTTCGTGCCTATTTCCGCCTTAGCCTGGATGCTACTCTACGCACTGCTCTTCCTCGGTTACTCCGTCCCACCCGCGCGCTTCAAGGCTCGTCCCTACCTGGACTCGCTAAGCAACGCGGCCTACGCCTTCCCGCTCGTCTTCGTGCCGCTCATTCTCGGCGGGGGGCCGGTCTGGTCCGCCGCGCTCGGGCTCATGGCGTGGAGCGCGGCCAAGCACACCTTCGACGCTGTGCAGGACGAGGATGAGGACCGCAGGGCAGGCATCCTCACGACCGCGGTCAGGCTCGGCCCTGGCGGCGTCGTCTTCTGGAGCGGTGCTCTGTGGGCGCTCGCCACCGTGTGCTTCGCCCTAGTGAGCGTGCCCGTCGCGCTTCTGAACGCCGCGATAGCGGGCACGCTATTGTACTTCCTAGGCCAGAACCCCACGCCGGAGACGGGACACCGGCTCTACAAGTACTCTATCGCCTTCCCCTACGTAGCAGGGACATTCGCCGGCGTGCAGCTAGTCGCTGCGCTGTCTCTGGGAGCTTACCCTTGAGCCAGGTAGTCGTAGTCGGCGGCGGCATCGGAGGTCTGGCCGCGGCAGCCCTGATCGGACGCGCCGGGCATGAGGTTACGCTGCTGGAAGCCACTCCCTGGGTTGGCGGGAAGAGCCGGCGCATCGAGCTCGACGGCCGGCGGATGGATACGGGGCCCTCACTCCTCACCTTCCCTGGTGTGTGGGAGGAGTTTCTGCGGCGCTGGGACGCCGCGGACGGTCAGCCCGGCGAGGCTGCCGAGATCGCAGGGCTGAGGCTGAAGCGGCTGCCGGAGGTAGGACGGTATTATTACCATGGAGAGAGGACGTCGCTGCCTGTGGACACGGGACATCCGTGGCGTGCGGCGTGGGAACGGTTCGCCGGTACACACGGCGGGCTCGGGCCCGAGGTCACACGGCTACTTACGGCTGACCCTGCAGACCGCAGGACGCTACCGGCGCTGGGACGCCTTCTAAGGATATACGGGGCGAAGCTGACGACCCGTTCTTACCTGGACAGCCTTCAATGGCTGCCTGAGGGGTTGAGGGAGATCATCGCCATCCACACACTCAACGCCGGGGTGGCGCCGACACAGACGCCCGCGCTGTACGCAAGCATGCCTGCGATCATGGCCGTCGATGGTGTTTTCGTGCCCGAGGGCGGCGTCTACGAGATCGTGCTCTCTCTCTACCGGCTCGCCCGACGCGCAGGGGTCGAGGTCAAGACAGGCGAGGCTGTGCTCGAGATCGGGCACGGCAGGGTCGTGACGGCAGAGGGCGAGTACAGGTCTGAGAGGGTGGTGAGCGATCTCGACTCCGGCAGGCTGGAAAGCTTGCTGTACCCTGAAAGAGCGCGCGCGAAGGAGAGGCTGTCTTGCTCCGGGGTGGCCGTCTACGCGACGCTCCGGGAAGAGTTGCCAGCCGGGGTCGGGATGCACAGCGTCGTGTTGCCTTCCGACCCCTTTGATCTCTATGCGAGCCTCGAAGCTGGCAAAGAGCCGCGGGAGACGATGGCGTTCCTCAACTACTATCGTAGGGGTGAGATCTACCCCAATGAAGGGGAGACGCTGGCTGTATTGCTCACGGCGCCGGCAAACGGGCGGGAGTACGGTCTGGAGGCTCCGTTCGTCAGGCGGGAGATCGAACGCGTCTCCGTGGCGGCAGGACTGCGGGAACCGGCGACGAGATATTTCGGTGAGTACGAGATCCTCGACCCAGGGTACTTCGGTGCCTGGGGGAGCGCGGGTGGGGCACTTTACGGGGCCGTGCGCCCCTTCTGGAGGAGCGGACCTTTGCACAGGCCCCTTTACAACGATCGGAGTCGTCCGTGGCTGTGGCGGGTCGGGGCATCGGTGCATCCTGGGGGCGGCATACCGGCCATTCTCGGGGGGGCCATGATCTCGACGGGCAGAATGCTCCGATCTCTGGTTAAGTAAGAGGTGACCGAGGACAGGAGGACGTTCCGGATGAAGTTGGGAAACCAGCGTGACCTGTTCGAGATACCTGAGGATATCGTTTATCTGAACTGCGCCTATATGGCGCCGCAACTACGCCCGGCGCGAGAGGTCGGGGAGAGGGCGGTGTCGCGCAAGTCACGGCCCTGGGAGATCACGCCGGACATCTTCTTCGAGGATGCGGAAGAGATCCGGGCGCTGTTCGCGCGGCTCGTGGGCGGTGATGCCGACGGCGTCGCGATCATCCCCTCCGTAAGCTATGGGATTTCCGTGGCAGCGGCGAACGTACAGGTGCGAGAAGGACAGAAGATAGTAATCCTCGAGGACCAGTTTCCCTCCAACGTCTACGCGTGGCACGAGCTGGCAGAGCGGAGCGGGGCGAGGCTCGTCACCTTACCCCGTCCAGAAGATTTCGACTGGAGCCGTGCCCTGCTCGAGGAGATCGACACTAACACCGCAGTTGTGGCCGTCCCGAACTGCCACTGGACCGACGGATCGCTCGTCGACCTCGCACGCGTCGGTGAGAGGGTCCGCGAAGCGGGGGCGACGCTGGTCGTCGACGCGATTCAGTCGCTTGGTGCGCATCCCTTCGACGTATCGGAGGTCCGGCCTGACTTTCTCATCGCCGCATCGTACAAGTGGCTGCTCGGACCGTATGGGGTCGGGTTTATGTATGTCGGGGAGGAGTATCGGGAGGGGAAGCCCATAGAGCACAACTGGATCAACCGCCGCGGAAGCCAGGACTTCTCGGGGTTGGTAGTTTACCAGGACGCCTTCCAGCCTGGCGCCAGACGCTACGACGTAGGGGAGCGGAGCAACTTCGCCCTGCTCCCTATGGCGGCCGAGGCGCTGCGCCAGCTCCTCGACTGGGGAGTAGAGAACGTCTCGGAGACCATTGGTACGTTGACGGACCTCATAGAACAGAAGGCAGAAGAACATGGTATTACGGCGATCCCCAAAGAGCGGCGGGCGCGGCACATGATCGGGCTGATGCTCGGCCCTGGCGCCCCTGATGACCTCGCCACCCGGCTCACGGCACACAATGTCTTCGTCAGCGTGCGCGGGGAGAGCGTGCGCGTCTCGCCACACCTCTACAATACGGAAGAGGACGTCGACCGCCTCTTTGAGGTCCTGGTGCGCATCACCGGTTAGAAGAGGATGCACCTCTCTCACGCGCCCCTCTAATGCAGGGGATAGAATCTGCCCGTCTGCTAATGATCTACTCGAGAGGAGATGGCGGCGTGCGCATAGGTCTGCAGGTACCCAGGTTTACATGGCCAGAAGGCACAGCGGGGATGGGCGCCAAATTCGCCGAGATCGGCAGGACTGCCGATGAGGCCGGGTTCGCAAGCTTGTGGGTTATGGACCACTTCTTCCAGATAGAGGCTGTTGGTGAGGTAGAGGAGCCAATGCTCGAAGGCTACAGCGCCCTGGGCTACCTGGCTGCCGTCACGGAGAGGGCCAGGCTAGGTACGCTGGTAACCGGCGTCCACTACCGCTACCCGGGTCTACTGGTCAAGACCGCGACCACGCTCGACGTGCTCTCGGGGGGAAGGGTTTACCTCGGTATCGGCGCCGGATGGAACGAGCGCGAGTCGAGGGGTCTAGGCGTACCTTTTCCGTCCACCAGAGAGCGTTTCGAACAGCTCGAGGAGGCTTTGCAGATCGCCCACCAGATGTGGTCGGGGGAGGTCAGGCCTTACGAGGGCGAGCACTACCAACTCGCCGAGCCCCTCAACAGTCCCCAGGCTCTCGCCGAGCCGCACCCGCCGGTTATGATCGGCGGTATGGGAGAGAAGAGAACGCTGCGGCTCGTCGCCAAGTACGCTGACGCCTGCAACCTCTTCGCGTACGGGGGTTCGGGCCTGATCCGGCACAAGCTCGACGTCCTGCGGGCCCACTGCGATGACGTAGGGAGGGACTACGAGGAGATCGAACGCACAGCCCTTGGCACCGTCAACCTCGGCGAGGAAGGTATGCGTGCAGAAGATGTGATCGGTCTTTGCCAGGAGTTGAGCGGAGCCGGCATACAGCACCTTATCTTCAACATGCCGAACGTACACGAGATAAAGCCGCTCGTAACCTTCGGGGAGAAGATCATCCCGGCCGTCGCAGCGTTGTAGCCACTCCCAAGGGGCGAGTACGGGTTCTCCTCAGAGGAACTCCAACTCTCGTGCCCGGCGCTCTAGATCATCACGGAACTTCGGATGGGC
>DATDKO010000448.1:0-4589 GCA_036519935.1 Rubrobacter sp.
GTGTCGGTCGACGCCGATTAGGACCATTCCTGCCCGACTTCCAGGGCGTCATCGAGACTGACGATGGGGCGGAGATCCTCTTCGACTATCGCGGCTACGGTCGAGCCTACCCGGTTGGTCGTAGGCAGATAGTGACGAGCGCAACCCACCTGAGCGAGGACGAACGTTACCGCTGGCTCAACGACTCGCTTAGCGTGGGGGTTGGAGAGGTCCGCTCACAAGAGGACGGGCCGACAGAGCTAGTCGTCGAGTGGGCCGAGCTGGTGTGGGAGCCGGTCTCCGACTAACGGGGAAGGGCTGCGGGGAGGTAGAAGCGGGGGCGAGTCGCGCTCCCGTCTCGCGGAGACGGGAGCAACGCTGGGGCATCAGCTCACGAGCGCTGCGCTCTAATGAGGAAGAGCCGAGGGACGCCTGGCATCCGCCGAGGGGCCACCGGGTAGGGCCACCGCCCATAGTTCGCTTCTCTCTCGCCGGGTTGGGTTACCTCCGCCTCCCACCCGTGCTCGGCAAAGAGGGGCTCCGGGTCGTTGGTGCCGAAGCGGCCGGGAGCACCGCGACGGGAGAGGACCTCTAACAATGGCCACATCATCGGGGAGCCCAGGAGATCCCTGTTGACGAGATCCGCGCCGAGCTGGCTGTGGGGCGCCGCCAGCACGCTCGCGCCTCTTAGGAGCTCGCGAGTGGCGGCCTCCGTCATGTAGAAGAGGAGCCCCTCTGCTAGCCACACCGACCACTCCTGGGCTTCGTATTCGGCGCTCAACAGCGCGTCGGACCAAGAAGGGTGCTCCAGATCCACACCGATCGTCTGCCGCTCGCAGGTGGGGTGAGCACCGGCACCGGAGGCGATGGCGTCCTTGGCTTCGATGACCTTGGGTCGATCGAGCTCATAGAGCCGGGTCCCGGGCGGCCAGCCCAGGCGGAAGGGCCGAGCGTCCATGCCGGCCGCTAGGAGGACGACCTGCCTCGCTCCAGCTCCCCAAGTGGCTCGCAGCAAGAATTCGTCGAAGAAACGGGTGCGGACGACGACGTACAGCGCCGGCTCACCCCACGGATGGGCGCGTTCCAATTCGTCCAGCCAGGCGAAGCCCTCGGGACCGGCGAGGGCCGCGGCGAGCGGGTCGTCGAAGAGGCGGTCGAGACGCTGGCTCTCGCGGGCCCGCGCCGCGGCCATCCACCGCGAGGTCAGGCTCACCGGGTCCATCGTTGGGGTTTCCTGTTATTCCGCGTCGTGGGCCTTAGCCTATATGCGGTTGCGGACCTGCTCGACTTGGATCCCCTTCTCGGGGTGCGCGCGGACCTAGAGAAGCTCTCGCACCAACTCGAACGACGCCTCGTCGCCTTCGGACTGCAGGCGCTCGCCGCAAGTGTACTCCAGCGTGCAAACGGATAGCTCTATGACACCCTTAGTTTTCACCACCTACCCGGTAGATGACTTCGACCCCTGTCTGGCCGTTACCAACTACCAATACCGCTTTTGTGCTATCCCTTACTTCATAGATCTCGTTGGCGCGCCGTATTGCGTCGTCCTTGTCAGCGATCCATCCTGCATAATGCCTTTGGTATGTTGCGGAGTCGTCCGAAGAGTGAGTTTCCTTGTAGATAGTGTAAATGCTCACGTTACCCTCATCATTGCGGCTAACCCGTTCCTTCGGGACCGTTGCCGGTGAGGCATGACCAAAAAGAACTTCTGCTACAACCATGGTAATAGCCGGGAGGGTGTAGGTCAAGGCGCATAGGCGATGTGAGAAGACCGGTGAGATGTCTGACCATCCGGTCTCTCGAAGCTGCGCGGGGGAGGCGCCAGCAAGGGCGAACAACTACCGCCTTCAGGTGGGCCCACGCAAGTTGGGACAACGCCGAGATTATTGTTTCGCGCGGAGGTCGGATCAGACGGGAGGGTCGAGATGTACGTCACCCTCTGATCACCACGAGGACAGGAGAAATCCCTGAGCAGGTGAGCGCTAGAGCCGACAGCGCGCCTATTCTGGGCTACGCTACTCTGCGCACCACTCGACTCACGAACCTTTCTCGGCCTAAGCTCACGAGCTCCGCCCCCTCCTCGGCCAACGTGCTCGGTAACGGGTCGAGAGCTACGCTTCTCACGCTTACACATTGTTCGGAGAGCACCCACGCGAGCTCTCCAACGTCCGTCTCCCTGATCTGCCAGTCGCTGCCCAATTTCTCAGTTAGTAAGTACATCTCGGCCTCTTCCCTGAAACTGAAGACGGGTAGCACCTCAGACCCACCGTGGGTCAAGGTAAGCACTTCCCTTTGGCTATCGCTGTGCCTTGCGAGCAGCCACCACGCCGAATGGGTTCGCAAACTAGAAGAGCATGTCGATCGACTCGTTAAGCTTTCCGCCATAGTTCCTGCTTTCCCCTATCTCATTGCCAGCCGCTGTGGTTGTCGATTCAGCTGAGCTTTTTCAGTCTGCTTTCGGTACCGGCGTCACGCGACTTAAGGACAGTCCCGCCTCTGAGAACCATATCGTGCCCGTGTGGGATTCCCGTGTCCGTCTCTGCGCTTTCGCTGGCCATCCGTCAGCTATCTCCTCGAGCACAGCGGTCTTCACCACGAGCTGGTTAGCTTCGAGCAGTGCGGTGAGCGCCTCCTGTTGGCTGATCGTCGTCTCGAGGTCGACGTGTTCGGCCCAGTTGAAGCTCGCCCAGACGGTGCGTCCGCTGTCGCCTTCTTCCATGATGAGACGCTCGAGGAGTTCCCTCCTCTCATCCAGGGGTCCGCGTTCCTGGCTGAGGCGGAAACGCCCTTCTTCTTCCAGGCGCGGAACCTCCAACCCGTACCGCTCCAGGATAGCCCGCGCTTCATCTTCGAGAAGGTCGGGCTCACCGCCGGCGAACTTAACCAGCATCCCACCCCGTGCCTCCCCAACCCTGAAGAATGCCGCGTCCAGGCGATGCAAGAGCTCGCGATCTTGGGCTATGGCGATAACGTTGTCAGGTACGGTCAGGAACGAGCCGAGCTGTCCTACTAACGTCGCCGGACGCTCCGCACTCTTGAGGAAGTCCTCCAACGCCTCTCGCCGAATGCGCCAGACCCTACCTAACTTCATGCACGGTAGGCGGCCTTCCCTGCACCACCGGTAGACCGTCATCGGAACGACTCCCAAGTACTCAGCGACTTCCTCGACGCTGAGCAGTTCCCTCTTCGCCTCAGAGGGTGTATCTGTCAAGTTATCTCCCGTCGTTCGCTTCTCGCCAGTTACTCTACAGTAATTTATAGGATTTATCTATACAGAGGTTTACTTTCTTTGACTCGTGGGTACGGTTGCTCAGGATGCAAGCAAGCGACGCACAGGACGTAGGTTCGTGCGCAAGGAGGTAAAAGCATGCAGAGAGAAACCCGCACCGACAGGTTCACGGCGTTGGAGGACCGCTTCGCCGGATACGAGGTCTATGACCCCACCGGCAGCAAGATCGGCAAGGTAGACGACCTCTTCGTCGATGAGGGCGACCAGCCCGAGTACATAGGCGTCAAGATGGGCCTTTTGGGCACCAGGAGCACTCTCATCCCTTGGGAACTCGTCGAGGTGCGCGAGGACGAGGGGCGCATAATCGCTGCGCTAGACAAGGACCGGGTCAAGGACGGTCCTGCCTTCGACGACGACAAGGAGATCACCCCCGAGTTCGAGAACGAAGTCTACTCCTACTACGGTCTCCAGCAGAGCGGCTCCACCGAGGGCCGTGGCTCCTACGCCTACTACACTTCGGGGACGACCGGCGAGTTCCGCGAGCACCCCCCCGCCAACGAGGGTGTCTTAGGCGAGGGCGCCGAGGATCTAGAAGACGAGGACGAGCTCAGAGTGCAGAGGAGCGAGGAGGAGCTCGCCGCAGGTACCCGTGAGCGCGAGGCTGGCCAACTCAAGGTCAGAAAGCGCGTGCGCACGGACCGCGAGCAGATAGAAGTGCCCACCCGCCATGAGGAAGTAAGCGTGGAGCGGGTGCCCGTGGAGGGCGAGGCTACGGAGGCCGAGATCGGCGAGGACGAGGTAAGGGTTCCCGTAACCGAGGAAGAGGTCGTTGTGGAGAAGCGACCTGTAGCCAAAGAAGAGGTGCGTATCCGCAAGGACGTGGTCTCCGACACCGAGACGGTCGAGGAGGACGTAAGGCGCGAGGAAGTCGAAGTAGAGGACGAGACCGAGCGGCGCGGCGGCCCCCAGGGAGCAGCCTAGAGGACTGCATGGGGAGCAGCCGCATCGGGCAGGGTATAGGCAAGAGGAAGGGCCGGAGCGTCATGATGCTCCGGCTTCTTCTTGTCCTTATTCACCTGCGCGAGTGTGGAAGAAGTAGTGTTCTCTATGAAGCTAGAACGAGGAGGTGAAGGCGCGTGGCAGTAGGCCAAGGCCCGTGGCATTCGGTCAACTCGGACATCTACCACGACAACCCCGACTGCCGAACCGGCGGCAGCATAGATCCCGAGAACATCCGGCAAGGGACGGGTGGCAAGCGGCTCTGTGAGGAGTGTGCACGGCTCGATCATGCGGCCGGTTCGGTGGCCCCTTCGATGGGTTACCTCACCGGCGAGCCAGGGAGAGGCACAAGGGGGAGGGAGGAAGATCTCTCGACACGGGA
>DATDKO010000449.1:0-10341 GCA_036519935.1 Rubrobacter sp.
CTTCTGTGCGTCGTTGGCCCCGTGGCTGAAGGCAACGAAACCACTAGAGAAGAGCTGAAGCTTGCGGAATGTGCTGTTGGCCTGGCTCGGGCGTGCCCTGCGGAAAAGGTTGAGGAGCACGACGGTAACGATGTACGCGATCACGAGCCCGGCGATCGGCGACGTGAAGAGGGCGATGAAGACCGGGTAGACCTCCGCCCACTGTATCGCCCCCAAGCCGTACACCACGAGTCCCATGCCGATCAGGGCTCCGATCAGCGCGTGCGAAGAGCTAGAGGGGAGGCCCGCGCGCCAGGTGATGAGGTTCCAGGTGATGGCGCCGAACAGCACGGCAACGAGCATCGAGAGAGCGACGCCGTGCGCGGGTGCCACAAGACTGCCAACCGTATTCGCCACCTCCGCATGCAGCAACTGTGTCGTCACTACCGCGCCGATGAGGTTGAGTACGGCGGAGAAGGCGACGGCGACACGGGGAGTCATCGCCCGGGTCCCCACCGCCGTCCCGATAGCATTCGCCGTATCGTGGAAGCCGTTGGTGAAGTCGAACAGGAGCGCTACGGCGATCGTGAGGACGAGAAGCAGTGTCTGAGCGTCAGGCATTCTTGATCGCGATGTTCTCGATCACGTTCGCCACGTCTTCACAGCGATCGAGCGCGTCCTCAAGGAGACTGTACAAGTCCTTCAGCTTGATGACCTCTAGCGGGTCACGCTGACCCTGGAAGAGCTCGGCGATCGCGCGGCGCGACGTCGAGTCTCCGACGTCCTCGAGGCGGTGAACCTCGATAGCGTGCTCGCCGTCCTTCTGACTCGATCTGAGCTTGCCGACCGCCTGCTCGAGCTGCGCCACCGACTGCGCCAGGAGGTCAGCCAACTCACTCGCCGGTCGGGATATGACCATGATCTTGTAAAGGTTCACCGTGTCAGCGATCTCTTCGATGTAGTCGAGGATGTCGTCGAGACCGGCCGCAAGAGCGGAGATGTCCTCGTGATCGAAGGGGGTGACGAAGGTCTCGTTGAGCGTGCGCATAGTCTCATAAGTGTATTTGTCACCCAGGCGCTCGAGCTCCTTGATCTCCAGCTGGCGCGCCGGGAGGTTCCCCATGTCGTCGAGAGCTTCCTTGAGGAGGACGCTTGCGCTAACGAGTATCGCAGTCTGCTGTTCGAAGAGATCGTAGAAGCGTTGCTCCCGGGGGACGAGAGATAGTGCCCTGACGTTCTTGCCCACAATCTCGCGAAACCGTGGGCGGGGAGGAGGCGAGGTTGGCGTTCGTGATGGATCGGGCATCTCTATTCTCCAATCCTGCTGAGTTTTACGCCGCCAGGGGGGATCATAGTGCATCGGCTTCGCGCTTGAGTTTCCGCTCTGTAAACTCCTCTTTAAATCTAGGTTAAATGACAATTCAGCAAGTCAGCAAGAAAGTGGACCGACAAGCTGAAATGCTTAAGTGCTGACTAGCTGAAGTGCTAATTCATTCCCACTCTATGGTGCCTGGCGGCTTGCTCGTGATGTCGAGGGCGACGCGGTTGACGCCGGCGACCTCGTTGATGATGCGGTTGCTCATGCGTTCGAGTAGATCGTATGGCAGACGGGCCCAGTCAGCGGTCATCGCGTCGTCGGAGGTAACGGCCCGAATCACTATCGGGTAGGCGTAGGTACGGGCGTCGCCCATGACGCCTACCGAGTGTATCGCCGGCAATACGGCGAAGCTCTGCCACAGCTCGCGGTAGAGGCCTGCATTTCTTATCTCATCCTGTAACACGGCGTCGGCTTTGCGAAGGATCTCGAGCCGCTCTGCCGTGACGTCCCCTATGACCCTGATCGCGAGCCCTGGCCCCGGGAATGGCTGCCTCCAGACGAGTCTCTCGGGCATCCCGAGTTCCGCCGCGACGACGCGTACCTCGTCCTTGAAGAGGTTCCTCAAGGGCTCGACGAGGTCGAGGTCCATGACCTCGGGAAGGCCGCCCACGTTGTGGTGGCTCTTTATCCTGGCGGCGTCGCGGGTCCCGCTCTCTATGACATCGGAGTAGAGCGTGCCCTGCACCAGGAAAGTGGCGTCCTCGAGCTTGCCCGCCTCCTCCTCGAAGGTGCGTATAAACTCCTCGCCGATGATCTTGCGCTTCGCCTCGGGGTCCGTGACGTCGGCGAGCTTGTGCAGGAAACGTCCCGCCGCGTCCACGTGGACGAGCGGCACGTCCGAGTTCTGGCCGAACGCCTCGACGACCTGCTCGGCCTCGTTGTGCCTGAGAAGGCCGTGGTCGACGAAGACGCACGTCAGATTGTCGCCGATGGCCCTGTGGACGAGCATCGCCGCCGTCGCAGAATCGACCCCACCGGAGAGCCCGCAGATGGCCCTTGCGTCGCCGACCTGTTCTCTTATCCTCTCGACCGCGTCGGTAATGATGTTGACCGGCGTCCACTCGGGCCTGCAGCCGCAGGCCTCGTAGAGGAAGTTCTTGAGGATCTCCATCCCGTACTCTGTGTGCCCGACTTCGGGATGGAACTGGACCCCGAAGCGCCCTTCCCCGGGGTTCTCGAACGCGATAACAGGGACTGAGGGAGTCTCGGCTGTGACCTCGAAGCCTTCCGGGACGGAGAAGACGGCGTCTCCGTGGCTCGTCCAGGCCTTCTGCTTGTCGGGCGTGCCGGCGAAGAGACCATCGTGGCTCTTGACGACCAGGTCGGAGCGCCCATATTCCCGGATCTGGACTGCCCCCACCTCCCCGCCCTCAACGAGCGCCATGAGCTGCATCCCGTAGCAGATGCCGAGCATCGGAACGCCGAGGTCGAAGAGTTCCGGCTCGACGCGCGGGGCGCCCTCCTCGTAGACGCTGTTGGGACCACCCGAGAGGATGATGCCCTCGGGGTTTTTCGCCCTTATCTCTTCTACGGGCGTATCGTATGGAATCATCTCCGAGTAGACGCGGCATTCCCTGACGCGGCGCGCGATCAGTTGCGCGTACTGCCCGCCGAAATCGAGTACCAGGATCAAGAGTCGTCAGCCTCCCCGATCAATAGCACTGCCACAGAAACTTTCCGCGCCGTCCATCCTCGGAGATGTAAGCATACCCAATGCCCGCATCACCGAAGTTGACGTGGAACGGAACCGTCATGGAGTCAAGCTGCAACAGTAGACGCCACGGACCGGCTTCTGGAAATTCGTCGGCCTGTATAAAGCCTGGCGTCCCGGCTACCTTGTTGCCGTCGAGCGGATTCTCATAGGCATCGAAGTCCGCTTCGCTCCACTCCACCCTTTCGTGTTCGCCCACGTAGTCCGGGTCTTCGCCAGGTTCGAGATTTACGGAGTACTCGCACGGTACGGTGCCCCCCCAGCCGCGGCCGTCGACAAACGTGTAGAGTGATGGTCCCTCACGCTCAGCCACGGTCTCCGCGTCGTTCGTGCTTCCGGGTTGCACGATGACGGCGTTCTCATCACCGTCGGGATCATAGGTGCCATCCACCCACTCGTCCTCGCTCTCCCCTGTAATGAAGAGATAGGCCATCCTGCCAGGCGAAACTCCGAAGATGTCCGGGTCGAGGGCTATCTGGCAGACGAACTGCATCTGCCGGCCAAGGTCCTTGCTCAACGGCCACTCCGGTCTCTCCAGCCAGACCGGCTGGCCGCCGAACTTGGTGACGGGATCGGTTATCGGCGCATCAGCCTCGATGAACTCGATGTCATATTTGCGGACCAAGCCGTTCTATCTGCCCATCCCGACGCCCTGGGAGCGCTGCTCGGTCTTGCCCTCGGTCGCCAGGGATGGCGCGTCCATGACCTCGGCCTTCTGGAATTCCTTTATGTTCTGGTAGCCGGTCGTCGCCATGCTCATCCTCAGGGCGCCCATGAGGTTGAGCGTCCCGTCGTTCTCCCGCGCCGGCCCAACGAGTATCTCCTCCAGCGTACCCGTGGTCCTCGTGCTGATGCGGGTGCCGCGCGGGAGGGTCGGGTGGAACGTGGCCATACCCCACGAGTAGCCCCGGCCAGGCGCCTCCTCCGCCCTGGCGAAGGCGCTGCCCAGCATCACGGCGTCGGCCCCGCAGGTTATGGCCTTGGCGATCTCACCGCCGGTGCGCATCCCGCCGTCGGCGATGACATTCACGTACTCGCCGGTCTCGAGGTAGTGGCGCATACGGGCGGCTGCGGCGTCGGCCACTGCCGTAGCCTGTGGTACCCCGACCCCGATCACACCCCGCGTCGTACAGATGCGTCCTGGCCCGACACCGACGAGGACGCCTACGGCCCCGGTCCGCATGAGGTGGAGCGCCGTCGAGTAGCTCGCGCAGCCGCCGACTACAACGGGAACATTCAGGGAAGGCACGAACTCCATCAGGTTCAACGGTTCTACGGACCTGGAGACGTGCTCGGCGGAGACCACGGTCCCCTGGACCACGAGTACGTCGAGGCCGGCCTCTATAGCCGCCCTGTGGTAACGCTCGACCCGCTGGGGCGTGAGCGAGGCCGCCGCTATGACGCCCTTGTCCTTTATCTCTTGCACGCGGCGGAAGATGAGCTCTTCTTTGATCGGCTCGGCGTAGATGTCCTGCATTATCCTCGTGGCCTTGTGCTCGGGCAGGCTCGCTATCTCCTCGAAGACGGGACCAGGGTCCTCGTACCTCGTCTGCAGTCCCTCGAGGTTGAGGACGGCGAGGCCCCCCAGAGACCCGATGATGCCCGCGGTCGTGGGATCGACGGCCGCGTCGAGAGCGCTTGCCAGGCAGGGCAGGTCGAGGTTGAGGTTGCCGAGCGACCAGGAGATATCTACGTCCTCAGGGTCGCGGGTCCTTCGGCTCGGTACTATGGCGATCTCATCGAGCCCGTAGGCCCGGCGCGCGGTCTTGCCTCTCCCTATTTCGATATCCATGTGGGTGCCTAGCTTCCTTTCCGGTCGTTGCGGACAGATAGAAAGAAGCCCACGGAGAACTGCCTCCGTGGGCCCCGATACACTTTTCTTCCGGACGTAGCAATAGAGCTTATGCTACACCGCAACCGCCGCGAGGGTCAAGCAGCGGACCAGACCTAGAATATCGGTATTATCCCCAGAAGGCCGAGTATCACTACTATGATGATGAGCACCACTGCGATGGTAAGCAGGTTGCTGTTACTCACTGTTCTACCTGCTTGGAGATCCATCCTGCGCCAGAAAGATCTGTCTCTTCGGCGGAGCCTCTTTAGAGGAGCCGCGAGAGCAGCAGCAAGATCAAGAGTATCAAAAGAATGACTACAAGTATTGGTATGAGCCCACCCCGCACTTTCTCACCTCCCTCGCCAGAGACCTTTCCCTAAGTAACGAACGGCAACACGAGCACGGCCAGAAGTATCACCACCAGGACGACGACCACTATGGCGAGTCCCCTATCTATCCTCCCTCACCTCGCTCCCTATCTCTCGGTGGCCGGCTACGCCGCAATATATACCTTTTCAGACCCAGACGAAACAGGAATGGTTACGAAAAAGCGGCGCCCCTTTCGGGACGCCGCGGGTAGAAGCTCTTCTGGAGAGCTCCTTACATCATGCCACCCATTCCGCCGGCTGGCATAGCGGGTGCCTCCTCCTCGGGCTCGGCCACGATTACATCCGTGGCCACGATCAGGCTGCCGATGGAGGCCGCGTTCTGTAGGGCGGAGCGCGAGACCATCGTCGGGTCGGTTACACCGGCCGAGACGAGGTCCTCGTACTCGCCTACGAGGGCGTTGAAGCCAACGTTGCCCCCCTCGGTGCGGACCTTGTCCACCACGATGGAGCCGTCGGCCCCCGCGTTGGTGGCGATCTGTCGGATGGGCTCCTCAAGCGCCCTGTGGATGATCCTGGCACCCGTGCGCTCGTCACCATCTAGGGAGTCGAGCAACTCGGCCACTGGCTGCTGGGCGTGCAGGAACGCCACCCCACCACCTGGCACGATCCCTTCCTCCAGGGCAGCCCTTGTCGCTGAGAGCGCGTCCTCCACCCGGTGCTTCTTCTCCTTGAGCTCCGTCTCGGTCGCTGCCCCTACCTTTATGACAGCTACCCCTCCTGCCAGCTTGGCCAGCCGCTCCTGGAGCTTCTCCCGGTCGAAGTCTGAGTCTGTGCTCTCGATCTCTGAGCGGATCTGGTTGATGCGCCCCGTGATCCTCTCGATCTCCCCAGCCCCGTCTATGATGGTGGTCTCGTCCTTGGTTATTACCACCTTCCTCGCTCGACCGAGCTGGTTTAGCTGGGTGTTCTCAAGCTTCAGTCCTAGCTCCTCGGTTATGACCTCCCCGCCTGTGAGGATGGCTATGTCCTCAAGCATCCTCTTGCGCCTGTCCCCAAAGCCTGGTGCCTTCACAGCAGCCGCGTTGAACGTGCCCCTTAGCTTGTTGACGATCAGCGTAGCCAATGCCTCGCCCTCCACGTCCTCGGCGATGATCAAAAGCGGACGGTTGGACTGCATGACCTCGTTGAGGATCGGCAGGACGTCCTGGACGTTGCCTATCTTCTGGTTGGCTATAAGGATGTAGGGATCGTCCAGCACCGCCTCCATCCGCTCCTGGTCGGTGACGAAGTAGGGAGAGAGGTAGCCCTTGTCGAACTGCATCCCCTCGGTGAACTCCAAATCCATCCCAAAGGTCTGCGACTCCTCGACGTTTACCACCCCGTCCTTGCCGACCTTGTCGATGGCATTGGCGATAACGTCGCCTACCTCATTAGAACGCGCACTGATGGCCCCTACACGCGAGATCTCTTCCTTGCCGCTGATCTCGGTGGACTGTGCCTTTATGGCCTCCACAGCCGCTGAGACAGCCTTCTCAACGCCGCTACGCAAAATCACAGGGTTGGCCCCAGCAGCAACGTTCTTCAGACCCTCTCTTACGATGATCTGGGCCAGAACGGTCGCCGTGGTGGTCCCGTCACCAGCCACGTCGTTGGTCTTGGTTGCGACCTCCTTGACGAGCTGGGCTCCCTGGTTCTCGAAGATGTCCTCAAGCTCGATCTCCCGCGCAATGGTCACGCCATCGTTGGTGATGGTGGGCGAACCGAACTTCTTGTCGAGTACGACGTACTGGCCCTTGGGACCTAGGGTGATCTTGACCGCGTCAGCGAGCTTGTTTACGCCCGCCTCCAGAGCCCTGTGCGCCTCGGTATTGAACCTTAGCTCTTTGTGCGCCACTATCTGCCTCCTCTGTTAAACTAGGATACGATTTCAACCGCCTGGCACTCTCTCACTTAGAGTGCCAATGTAGAGAGTATATGCCTGGCGGGGTTACAATTCAAACATGAGCATTCTCAGCATTTTCCACACTGACAGGATACCGAGCCTGAGTCGTCTGCCCAAAGAGTTGGGCCGTGAAGAACGACCTTGCGCGCGTTGCGGCGGGCGCACGGAGCACATCCTCTACAGGGTTCCGAAGAAAGTGGTGCTGCTCTACGTCAAAGACCATTCGGAGAATCTTCACGCGACCTGCGTGGTATGCGCGAAGAGCACAGTTCTCACCGGCGAGGAACGCGACCGAATCCTTGCCTCCCTTCGAAACTCATAGACGCCTGAGTAGAACCTCGCAGGCAGAACCTCGCAGGCTTCTCGAAACGATCGATCTAGCGGTACATCGAGGACCACCCAGGGCAAATAGCTGAAATGCTGAACTGCTGGCAAGCCGCCTTCAGGCGGCGTGCTGACCAGCGCGCTTCTCGGAAGACCAGGCCTTCCGAGAAGCGCTTTCAAACGCTGCTGGCGCTCCGGCTGGCGTATTCAGGGTAAGCGATGGCGGTCGAGTGAGGAGCGGCGGCCCCGATCATGGCTGCGTTATCCGTACATAGCTCCGGTGGAGGGACGACGAGGTCGGTTCCGGTATTCGCGCATCGCTCTTCGAGAGTATGGCGCAGGAAGGTGTTGGCGGCGACCCCACCTGCTACCACGACGGCGGGCGCGCCGTGGATCTCCACGGCTCGAAGGAGTTTGCGAGAGAGGGCCTCGACGACGGCCGCCTCGTAACCTGCGGCCAGGTGCGGCAACTCCTCGTGGAGTAGCTCCCCGTCCACAGCCTTTAGCTTGTACAGCAGGCTCGTCTTGAGGCCGGAGAAGCTGAAGTCGAGGTTGTCTTTGCCCTTCAGGCCGACGGGGAAGTCGTAGCGGTCACGGTCTCCGTCGCTGGCGGCTTTGGAGATCGCAGGCCCGCCAGGGAAACCGAGACCCAGCATCCTGGCGCCCTTGTCCAGGGCCTCGCCCGCGGCGTCGTCGAGCGTCTCTCCGAGCAGGCGCATCTTGCGGTCCCGGTCCACAGAGTACAGGACCGTATGCCCGCCTGAGGCGATCAGGGCGACGAACGGCGGCTCCAGTCCGGGCTCTGTGAGGTACGCGGCGGCGACGTGGCCTTCCAGATGGTTCACGGGGACCAGAGGTAGCCCGCGGGCGTAGGCCAATCCCTTCGCGGCCGCAACGCCGACGAGGAGGGCCCCGATCAGACCAGGCCGCGTCGTGACCGCAACCCGGCTCACTTCGTCGAGAGAGACCTCAGCGTCAGACAGTGACTTCTCCACGACTTCATCCAGGCGTTCGAGATGGGCGCGGGAGGCTATCTCGGGGACCACGCCGCCGTAGCGGGCGTGCTCTGTCTGCGTGTGTACGACGTTCGAGAGGGCCTTGCGTCCGTCGGGTTCCACGACCGCGGCGCAGGTGTCGTCACAGGAGGTTTCGATGGCCAGGATCATGGTTTGTTTATAGCATTCGGGCGCATCGAAGGAACCGACGGTCTCCGCCCGATTCTTGCAGGGCGCGGTCGCCACCGACGGGGCCGGCGGGCCGACCGGATATACTCGACGCTATGCGGACGTTCTCACTCCTTTTCGCCTTTATAGCGCTGGTGATGCTAGCGGTGTTTCTCATCTACGTGTTCAAGGGTCCTGCCGAACCCCTGATCGCGTGCGGCATCTTCGTCTCCTTTCTGGCCTGCCTCGCCCCTGCGCTGTTGCTGCTGAAGCCTTTCGAGCCCCCGGAGGAGCTCCGGCGCCGCAGGGAGGAGGCCCGCAGGGAACGCGAGGAGCGAAGGCGTCCTAGTGATGAATCTCATCGAGGTTCAGGGTCATGAGCAATGCGTCCTCGTCTCCGTAGTAGCGAGGCCTGCGTCCCGTCTCTTCGAAGCCAAGCGACTCGTAGAGCGCAATGGCCTTCACGTTGGTGGGGCGTACCTCGAGGTGGACGTGGCTTGCATTGGGATAGGAGGCGATCGCGGCGCCGATCAGGGCGCGGGCGTGTCCACGCCTGCGGTACTCGGGCTTTACAGCGATGGTGGTTATGTGCAGCTCGCCGAGGACGTGGCGGACCCCAATCTGGCCAAAGACCTCGCCTCTTTCTTCGAGAACCAGGTAGAGTCCGTAGGGACTCCCGAGCTCTCCGCGCCAGATCGCCGCGCTCCCGGGACGGGGGAGGGACAAAGCGTCTATCGCCATAACGGAGGGGAGATCCCTTGCCTCCATCCGGCGCAGGAGCGGTCCAGCCTCGCTCAATGACGGCTCCAGGGGTTGAGGTCGCGGCGAACCTCGGCGTCGGGTTCGCGGACGTAGATGGGGACGAGCTCTTCGGAGGTCACGGGAGTGAGATCGGCAGAGATAACGTGCCCGACTGCCGTGACCCTGTGGAGCGGGGAGTCCTCAGGTGGTATGCGCCCGAGTCCGTAGAGTGCGCCACGGTAGCGTACGGCACCGTCGCCGACTACAAACGGTCCTCCCTCCACCGACAGCTCCTCAGGCCTGAGGCAGTAGATGCCCGTCGTGGGCCCAGCCTCCGAATACCTGCGGGCGAAGACCTGTCCTCTCCTAGCGTCGAGTACGGCGAGCACGTCCGCGGAACACGAGAGCGCGGGGGCGGCGAGGGCGTCCAGGGTCGAGTTCTTGGACAGAGGAATGGCGGTGCCAGCAGAGAGAGCGCGAGCCGTCGCCGCCGCTATTCGGATGCCCGTAAAGGTTCCTGGTCCCACCCCGGCGAGCACGCGCTCCACGGAGCCGAGATCCTCCCCCGCGAGAGAGAGGACGGCGTGTATGGCGGGAAGAAGTGTTTCAGAGGCCCCGCGGGCGGTGACGGAGATTTCGGCGAGCACCTCGCGGCCGTTCCCGCGGGCGAGGGCCACGGTGGTTACTGAGGTCGAGGCGTCGAGTGCCAGGATCAGCAAGGCGTCAGACGCTCCGCGGCCGGTCCTTCGAGGCTGATGCGCCGCGTGGTCGGGGTCTCGTGGTAGATATGGACGATGGAAGGGTTCTCGATAACACCGAATGCGGGATCGGCCCACTCGATAAACGTCACGGCATCAGGTTCCAGGTAGTCCTCGAACTCCAGTACGTCCCGCTCTTCGATCCCTTCGAGGCGGTAGAGGTCCATGTGGTTGACGATCAC
>DATDKO010000450.1:0-3459 GCA_036519935.1 Rubrobacter sp.
TCCAGGGCTGTATCTTGGCCGCCGTCCACAGTCCGGCGTCGGCGACCCGCCCTATGGTGTCGGGCCTGTCGTCTATGAGGCCGAAGGCACCCAGTTGTTCCAGGATATCTAGCTTGTCACCTGTCGTAACCTTAAGTTTCACATCAGGACCGAAATGGGTTCTGAGCCATGGCCCGAGATGTGGGGCCATGACCTCGGGGTCGTTGTGGGTTACGAAGTGAATCTCGATGCCGTGTCTTTCTTGCAGTGCGCGCAGCACCTCTGGAGCGCCAGGGTAGGGTTCCCGATCCCGAACACGCTCAGGGTCGAAGACGCGGTCGAAGATGGCGGTCGTTGTCTCCTCGCCGTAGGTGTCGAGGACGTGGGTCCAGGTGGTGATTCTGTCCATATCGAGCGTCTCGCCTGTGATGTCGAGGACCGCCGAACAGACCCAGGCGCCCGTGTCCCAGATGGTGGAGTCAACATCCGTGCAGAGGATCGGTTTCAAGGTATTGACAACTCTTCGATCGGGATTGCCTCTGTGAGGCCTGATGCGGGGTCTATGACAGCGTAAGTCGCTCCCGCTTCGCGAGCTACGAGCGCGTGACGTCTGAGGCCGTCTCTGTCATCTATGGTCCCGAGGCTGTGCGGCAGGTCGAGGTGGGCTGCTCGTTCGCGGAAGTGGCGGGCCTTCTCGGGTGAGCTGAAGAGCGCTGCTACCAAGACCTCTCCCTCGTCGACCTCTACCTTGATCAGGGGCACCTCTCCCCTCTCGTCGGAGATCATGTACAGTGGGAAGGGGATCTCACCAGCCATCTCCTCCGCCTTCTGGGCCACGTCCTCAGCGTGGAACAGACCGGCGCCTCTATCGGAGACGACGAGCACGTAGTCGGCCCCAGAGAGAGCGAAGGCTTCCACCGCGTCCCAATCGGAGAGCTCCCTTGGACCCAGGCCAGAGAGGCTTTCCATCCCGTGCGCGGCTGCACCAGCGGAGAACTCTCCTGCGAGCTCTCTGTCCGAGAACAGGGCACCGACCTTGGCCCCTTCGCCGCCTACCTCGGTCTCCTGGAAGACCTCCCTTCCTTCGGGGTCGACCAGCTTGAAGAGGGGCGGGCCGGAGAGTTCTTCCAGGGTCAGTTCGCGTCCGGTCTCACCCATAATCCTCCTCCCTGCTTATGAGATCTTTGGCCTTTCCGTGTGGGAAGAGCATAGTCACGGCGAGGGCCGAGAGACCGAAGAAGAGCAGAACCCAGAACGCCGGGCTGAGCGAGGCGGCCAGGGCGCCGGCCACCTCCGAGTAAGCCGCCTCGGGGATGCGGCTACGCACGGCGGGCTGCGGAAGGGCGTTGGGATCGGAGAGCAGGCGCCCGAGGCCAGGATCACCCCCTGTCGCCCTGTCGACGGCGGTCCTGTAGCGCTCTCCGAGGGAGGCGTTCAGGAAAGCGCCCATCACGGCGACCCCGATCGAGCCCCCGACGGTACGGAAGAAGATTACCGAGGAGGTGGCCACGCCGCGACGACGCCAGGGAACGGCGTTCTGCACGCGACCCAGCGCCAGGAGATCAGGTCCGTTATGAAGCCGCCGGCTGCGGGGCCGACTACAGCAGAGATCCCCAACACCGCCCCGAAGAGATCCTGGATCGTCCTGAAGAAGATGAGGGCCGCCATGCTCTGTGAGGTGCCTGCCAGCACGCTGCCGAGCAGGAAGAGGAAGATCCCGGCGAGGTAGACGGGTTTTCTGCCGTAAGTATCGGAGAGTTTGCCGAAGACGGGGCCTGTCAAGGTCGCCGCGAGTAGGTAAGAGGCGAAGGCTCGCGGATAGAGCTCCAGGCCGCCGAGCTCCCCGATCACGGTCGGCATCGCCGTCCATACGACCGTGGCGCCGAGGGCAGCCAGGAAGGTCCCGATGAGCGTGGCGAGCGTTATGAGCGCCTTGCGGCGCTTGCTCAGTCCCAAGGAACAGTGCTCCTGTAGCGGCTTTTATGGGGAGCAATCTTACCACCGCGTCGCACTGGGACGCGCGAGGTGAACCAGATACCCTAGATCAGGGATTTGGGGCGGGCGACCTGTCTGACGACTGAGAGGAGATCTTCGTCGGTAAAGGGTTTTCTCAGTACCCGCACTGATCCTTGCGTGCGTTCCGCGAGCGCTTTCGCGGCTGGATCTTTCTTGGCTGCGGTGAGCACTACGGGGATCTTCTGGGTTTTGGGCATCGCCTTCAAGCAGTGACACGTCTCTACGCCGCTCAGCTGGGGGATCGAAACGTCCATGATTATGAGGTCTACCCTGCGGGTGAGGGCCTCCTGAAGTGCCGTGCGGCCGTCCGTCGCCGTAACAACGCGGAAGCCCGCATTCTCCAGGGCACTGGCGGAGCGTCCCAGGGCTTCTACATCGTCGTCTGCGACCATGATGGTTGCTCTACGGTCCACGGCGCTAGATTTTACACCCAATTTACATTTGCAGCGACCGTGATATGCCCCACACTCCTCTCCGACGCGGCGGGGTAGATGCGCTACACTCAGCTCCGAGCACGGGTAACGAACGTAGGGTACGAGAGGTGAGCGTGACGGAGCAGAAATACTTCCGTAAAGGCTTCAAGATGCGAGAGAACGTCCAGCATCTTCTGGACCGGGACTATCGCTCTGAGGTCGTTGACAGGGTCCGTGAGAACGGCAACGTCTTCGTGGCCGACGGCCTCACGATCCGCCTCGCCGATGAGTTCGGGTTCTGCTACGGGGTAGACAGGGCTGTGGACTACGCCTTCCAGGCCAGGGAGAAGTTTCCCGACAGGCGCATCTTCATCACAGGTGACATGATCCACAACGTCTCCATGAACGACCGCCTGCGCGAGATGGGGATAGAGTTCCTCTCCACCGGCTTCGAGGGCCCCCCTGAGCAGGCTTTCGATGATCTTTCCCCCGAGGACGTCGTGCTCCTGCCTGCGTTCGGCGCACCCATAGATTGGGTCGAGAAGCTAAAGCAGAAGGAGTGCATCGTGGTCGACACGACCTGCGGGTCGGTCCTCTCGGTGTGGAAACGCGTCACGCGCTACGCCAGGCGCGGTTTCACCAGCATCATCCACGGCAAGTACTACCACGAGGAGACCAAGGCCACCGCCTCACAGACATGGAGGGATGGCGGCAACGGGAAGTACCTGATCGTGCGCAACCTGAAGGAGACGGGCTACGTCACGGAGTTCATCCTCGGCAGAATGGGGGCTGAAGAGCTAACGGAGAGGCTCGCACACGGTATGTGTCCTGGCTTTGTTCCCGGGGAGGACCTGCAGTGTGTGGGTGTCGCCAACCAGACCACGATGCTTATGAGCGAGACCATGGCCGTAGGCGAGGAGCTAAGGAAGGCGATGGCAGAGCGCTACGGGGCCGAGAACATCGAGGAGCACTTCGAGCTGTTCGACACCATCTGCTCGGCGACCCAGGATAGACAGGACGCTCTCTTCGGGCTACTGGAGAATCCTCTGGA